>NZ_PNCZ01000008.1:0-93345 GCF_005887425.1 Pseudoalteromonas sp. S2721 | reverse complement strand
GTGTTGTACTAATGCTTTGCAGACATGTACCCACCCATCGCGCTCTTCTCGCCCATTTAACCATGTTGCTCCAATCAGAAGTAATTCCCTCAACGGCAAGCTCTCAGGCAGGGCTTCTCGCTGTTCCAATAAGGCTTTCCAGACAAAACTCCACCCGACGTGATCTTCACGTCCAATTAACCAAGTTTTCGCCAATTCGATAAGCTGAGTTGCGGTTGAACTATTAGGTTCAACTAACCGGAGAAGGTCTTGCATCACATAAGCCCATACGTGATCATCCTGTTTTCCGTGCAAGCGTCGGATTCCCAAAACTAAAACAGGATTTTGCTCCCAATCAGGCTCGACATTTTCAGGTAATAATTTTTCAGGTAATAATTTTCGCCAAACGAAATGCCAATCAGGGCGAAATAAAGATTGTTGCAACCACTCTAGGCCGATTTTGTGCCAAATATCAAAACTATTGGAGTCATGTTGTAAACAGAATTCCCACACAAAAGACCAAGTTGGGTGTTTTATGAATAAAGGATCAGGCAAGTGGGCTTCGGCCCAGGAAAACAGTTCTTCATCTTTGGGGTAGTGATCAGCAAGGTTTTGCCAACAGATAGACCATGCCTTGTAAGCAGTTCCTAAATGAGAGAGGGCTGTAGACAAAATGTTCTTATTGAATGTGCTGGTAATTTCCGGTGCGGTTGTTGCCCAGCAGGCCCAGCTAGTGGCCATATCAGCCAAATTATCTGCATCAAATATAATTGATGAATGTTTGTGCCAGTGCTTCGCACATTTTATTGCCAAATTAGGAAGTTTTATGATTCTTAACCTTTCTGTCGCCATACCTTGCACGCGTCCTGAGTACAAGCGAAGAAGTTGAGACACCAAGCCTGTGTTTTGTTCTGTTAAAGCTCGGTGAAATGTATCGACCAAATCGTTAGTGTAGGCTTCACTGTTGGCTGGTTTACGTAGAGCAAGGTACAAGGCATTTGCCAGATGCGGATGAGTAAGGCGAACTATTTGTCCTTCGTCAGCAGTTTCTAGTAAATTGAAATCGCCTTCATGATTGAGTGTATCTAGCTTTTCATGCTCCTCTTTCGTCAGCCAATCGTAGGGGGCACGCAAATACAACCTGTTTAGTGCCAAAGGGAGACATAGCGCTTTGTTTAAGTCGTTGAGTTCCACTCGTTTAGCAAAGCGTTGCGCAAAAGTTTTTAGATCACCGTGTGCAAGCTCAACTGCTAATGAGATAAACAAACCATTATCTTCGTCTGCCGCTTGATTAAATGCAGAACCTTTTAGTGGAAGCTTACCTGTACGTTTTTGATACCAAACCTCTAATTCTTCTGCTTCTTTAGCCGCAAGAGGGGCTATTTGGTAGCGATTCAGATTAAAACCTCGAAAAATCGCATCCTCTTCGAAAGAATCCGCAAATTCTGTTGGGCCACAGGTTAGGATTATTGGCCAATTTTGGTTCTCACTCTCATCGATAAACTCGCCTAAGCGGTTTAAATCAATACGGTTTCGTGCATCATGGTCATATAAGTCGTCTATGGCAATAAAATCAGGTTGGTCTTGCTTATGGGCCTCTTTAAAAGCGCGTAGAGCAGGTTCAAGTGACTCTGAATTTCCCTTTAGCCACAGAACGTTAAAGCCTTCGTGAACAAGTTGTTCAAGAGTTTGTAGAAGTAGCACACTCTTGCCTGCACCTGAACGACCACTAAGCCAGAATACTTGAACAATACTAGAGAGTTCTCTATGTGCAGCATCCTTGTATTCAAGTAAATTAGCATATAGAGAATTTAGGCGTTGGGTTTGTGCCATGTACTGATGATCTCGAAGTCGAGCTAATGTAATTTCATGCCCAACTTGCAAATTTGTGCTGGGCTCCACTTTCAGCTGGAAATCCGCTTGTGTTAGGGGTTGTCCCAATGATTTTTTTTCTAAAAGGCCTTGCTTAAAACGCTCACATATTTCGTCACGAATACGCTGTGCATCAGTGGGTGAAGGCCCCCTGCTTATGGCTCTTTCGAGAGCAAAGCGCATAAAGCCGTAAGGGTCTTTCAAATGCGGCCATACTGTAGCAATTGCACGCCACCAAGGATCAGGTTCTATGCGGGGTGATAAAAGTCGCTTTTCTGTGAGAAGTTGGCTGATGATGGAGTAGGTTTTGTGTGTTGCTGGTATATCGCTCCATTGAATATCTGAACTGCCTTGCGAGGCAACTAGGTTAAACTTTACCTTACCAAGCATATTGGGGTACTGTTCTTTTAGGAATTGGTCTACGGCTAGCACCTCTGACGCGGCATCCTTCAATGACGCAAGTGTTAAGGTTCGTTTCACTTGGATACATACTAAATGGCCATTATCATCTTGCTTGGCTACATCTGAAAGAGCTTCAAGAAAAACTCCACCAGCGATCTCTAAATCATTAGCTTGGTTGGTGAGAGATTCGACAAAGTTGGCCAGATAGAAACGCAATTGATAGTCAAAGCCAGCCAAAGCATATATCCCACCCAATGCCCTCCGTTTTTCCTGTTTCTCATACGCAGTGAGAATTGAAGTTATGGAACTCTCCGTTTCAACCATGAAAAACTCCTGTTTCCACATGAGGTATTGAAATTAGAAAATGCAGTTTCATGCCCAAACAGGGAGAGCCACATTGATGAATTGTAAATAAAGGCATATTGATGATGATTTCGCCTTGATAAAACGTCCTTGAACACAGCTAAAATATATCAGTATTAAAAGCTTATGTTAAGAGAGATAAATTCCTAGACAGATATTAATTAACGGAAGTGTTGATTGAGTAAAAGCATGATTTATCATCATTTAAGCGACTCGTTTGGTGGCCTAGATTCAGCCTTCCTATGTGCTTCTGAATCATTGAAAGTTCAAAGCGCTATTACAGACTAAAATCGTTGTACAACGATATGTTGCTAGTTAGAGCCAAGGTTAACGTACTGACCTGAGGTCAGATTGCTAGTTTATGTCAAAGCTCATTACTTTGATAACTTTTATTAGTTCACAATTGTGTTGTGTATGGAAAGTAATGATGACTCTATAATTGAGACTGCTCTGATTGTGTAGGGAATTGAAAGAAAATTTGCATGTTCTAGTGGCTATTATTACTTAAAATCGTTGTACAACGATTTGTAGCTAAGTTAAAACCGAAGCTATAGTTGTGACCCTAGGTCACAAGGATATTTCAAATTCCAACTCAAAGTTGTATTAATTTTGATTACTTTTCTGGTGTGCTTGAATAGTTAGGCCGCGATCAATTACTTTTATTCCCAATTCCCGAGGCAATTTTGGCCGAAGGCCTATATGCCTCGGTCAAATGCGAAGCATTTGTCCTAATACACAGAAAGTTCTATGAATTGATCACAATAGTAGTCTTTGATGAGCTTCGCTCTTCAAAGACATGCCATCTTGCTGCGCAAGCTGTCATGGTAAGTTTTTTATTTTTCATTCAATGATCGCTGGTTGGATCATAAGTATTTAGGCAACACTCACCCAAAGCCAACCTGTTGCTAGGTTAGCTTTAGTCTTACCAAAAACATTTGAATTATTATCAAATAGTATTCGGGCTATGCCACGACACTAACTGTCTGCATAACTGTAAGGCTTATCGGTAGTAAGTTAGCCAAACTTACTTGTTAGTCCCGCCTATCTGCGATGCCTCACCGCTAAAAGTCTATATCCAAACTGAAGGGTTATCATAAACATTGCCCAATCAGATCCAACTTTTTATTGCGACTCATCTCACTGCTGCTATAGATAGATCCCCTTGTTGATATTCAATGCTCGAATATCAGCTGCTTTAAGCAGCACAGCATTTGCACTCTCATGGGCAAGCGTCTCTTGTCCTACCATCCCCATGACAGCCCGTTTATTCTGAGACGTATCTGGCTCAGAACCGGAAGGCTAAATATTATGAGGTTTCTCTTCTCAAATCTCATTCTTGCTTTTAAGTATACGAAAATAAGTACAGAGCTCAAGTGGTTAATTTTATTGTAAAAATACTGATCTTTGTTTCTCCCTCTAACGCAGGGGATTTTGCTAAATATCAAAATAATAGGTTAGTTTTTTTATTTAAGGAGTTTAAAATTGTTATGTCTGATGGACTAATGCTTCTTAGTATCGTCAGCCACCCAAAAGGCAACTGACCTACTATCTAGCTATGTGTTTACTTTACACCATTCTTCTTTAGCTTTAGCCCTTTGAGCATCAATATACTCAGCTAGATCATTTAAGTGAATGTAATATGGCGCTTTTGCCGAGCTTCCTATTTTAAATGTAGGAATTGGCAGTTCTTCTGCTTTGGCTTTGTTCATAGCTGTACGGAGCGAACAACCAAAATACTCATCACAAATCTTGCCCAAAGGGATAATGGTTTCTTCAAATTGAGCAAGTAGCATAAATACTGTATTCATAACCTTTCCTAAATCGTTAAAGCTCTCAATGAGCCAAATCAAAACTAAGAGTTTTGTAGTCAAAGGAAAGTGCTAGACAGGTATGTTGAAGGAGGCTAATGAATCTCAGGTTATCGCAACACAATCTGGGTTACGGCCTATATGACTGGAGAAACATTCACCAAGTCGAATTTCTAAGAAATGCGTCAACTTTGGCTACGGGTTAATAGTATATCTGTATAGATGGTTATATCAACTGAATCATAGCATTACCATTTAAAATACAGTCACCAGTAAAGTGATGGGGCTTTTTATAAAACTAATAAAAACATGCTTAACTATTAATTTTTTACAGCTATAAGCTAAAGAACTGAAATTATTTTTAGCTTTTTCTAAGTGTTTTATATTTAACGTAATTGACTGCGCTGCAGCTTATTACAGTATAAATGAAACTAAAAATGTCGTTTTTTATCATATAGTTAAATTGAATCTGTAGTTGTGGGTAAGTGAGTCTGTGTGCTAATTTTAAAGGGTTATGTGTATAAATTTAGTTTTTCATAAAGCAAAAGGCTAGTTATCTGCGTGTAGCATTAGTGGTTAGGAAAGGGGGGAGTTCCTAGTCAAATATTAACTCATATTTAAGGTAAGTAGTAATGCACTCTAATTCGTTACAGAAAGACATGAATCAAACAATGCTACTCGAACTTGAGGCAGCTCTTATTGGTGAAGATAAAGCTGTGGCAATTTTAAAATCGGCTAAAGATTTTGTTGAATCTGGTGTATGTGATAACCCGTTGAAAGCGCTATTGGGACATCATTACAGAAATTCTAAAAAAGCGTTTCAAGAATACCTTATTGATAAAGCTGGTGGCAATTCAGCAAAAGTTGGGACGGCAAGAGTAAAGGCATCAATGCTAAATAAGGCCAGTGAGGCGCTAATTCCGATTAAGCATAAATTTGCTAGGTTTAACTCTCAAAGCATTTTAAAGGCGGCGGCTATAGAGCCTATAAATATTGATGAGCTTAAAAAGCTCACAGAGCTTCATGATATATATAATGCGTTAGGGGAACACTACTTTCCGGATTTAACATATCGGGACAAGGACGCTGCTTTTTCTGTTATCACACAGGATTGTCTTTCGAAAAACCATTTTGCTCGAGTTCGTGAAAAAAGAATTAAAAATTTTACTACTAAAACACATGGTAAAGCAGCTGAGAATATTATTAATGGATGGGCTAAGGTAGAGGCGCATTTCACGCTGCCAGAGGGGCTTATTACTCGCTTCATACCTAAAATGATCCATATATCACAACGCAAGTCTTGTCCCAATGGAACGAAGAAGCCGAGTGAGTTATTAGACTTAGGGAAAAACGCTGAAAAACACTTTATGACTTTAGCTAGCTATTTCATGCAACCAATGACAGTTGATGAGATTCTTGAAACCCACCATCATATGCAACTAGCGAATAACTTTTTAAGCACCGCTCAGTTCAAATCACCTAAGAAGTATTGGAGTACTAATGGTCGTGGAGATACGCCGACGGTTGAGATTTGGCGCAATATCTTGCGTAATTTTTCGACTACGTTTGTTAAGTGCGGGCTAATACAGTCAATAGAAGAATTTGATTTATCCATGCTATTGAACGGGCGTAATTTGCAGCTTTTTTATGATTACCATACTAATGGCGTCTGGGTTAATAGCCATAATGATATTATTAATCAAGCTGAGTATAACCAGCGCCGTGCTCTCAAGGTAAAGGGTATAGTAGAGTATGAATTTCTAGGCGGTGACAATCATAAGCAAGCAAAGAAATGCCTAATGAAGCTGCTGGTATTAATTAAATCTCCAAATATTTCGTTAGTCCCTTACTTACCAATGTTCTACTTTATCCCGAACTCTCCAGCTAAAACTTTACAAGAATACTGTTTTGATATTAGTAAACTGGTAAGTAAAGTGGAGGGCTTGATAACACTAGTTAATTCTAGTGGCGAGGCTAACCCTAGTGACGGGAATCGTAATATCAAATGGTTAATCGATACGAATTACCGTGCTAATAAAGGCCTTCAAGGCGGCGTTGAAGATGGGGTCATAGAATATCAAAAAATAGTTAGAAAGTTTGAAGAGTTAGCTTATGAACCATGTAGTAATGGGGACGACCGACTAAGGTATTTGTCTATTGCATTAGCGATGAGGATTGCTTTGGTTAATCCACTTAGAATTAGTAATTTTGAAGACTTAATCGCTGAACCATACAGAACAGTTGAAGAAGCTGCCAATTCTAAAGCCGCTGCTCTGATATCAAATGCCGATGGTAGTTATAGTACCTTTATTCCTTTGCCGCTCGTTAAAAATAGAGCTCACCTTGGCAAACATGCTAAAGGCATTGAAAACAAATTACCTATAGCGCTAAGCGACAAAATTAATGAGTTCATTGAGCAAAGAACGCTTCATTACCATGGTATGGACAATAGGTTATTTATCTGGAATGGCATAAACAGCCGTGGCGGCTTACGAGTTAATATGTCGGAACAGACTTATCGTGTAATTCAGTTAATATGGCCTGAACGGGACTGGATCGTAAAGGGGATTAACCCTCATGCTTTAAGGCATTTTGCTGCGACTTATTATTTATCTAAAAATCGCCAAGACTACGCTGGGTTATCAATATTATTAAATGATAAGGAAGAAACGGTACGTAGCGTCTACGCAAAGTTAGACCTTCACTCGATTCAAGAAGATATCATGAGGCATGGGGAAGCGTGCTGTAATTTCTAACATATACTCTATGGTCATAGCAAGGTGATTCTTTCAGTAATCAGAGCAAGTAAGTACTTGCTCTGTTGAAAGCTAGTTGCACGAAAAGAAACTGATTGAAAGGGTCGCTTTTCGTTTTAATAAAGCCCTACGCTACTGAGCTGATTTTTTCCTGAGTGTTATGCCTAAGCATGTGCTCGATAAGAATAACAAGCAATAGCGTACCTCTAATGTTTTGAGGCAAGCTTTCGCCCTCATCCAGCTGCGTTTTGTACCGCCAAGCAATTTTATTAGCAGCATCTTCTGCGTTCTCAGTAAAGCGTATGGGTAGTGATTCATCTCTTTTTAAAAAGGAGAGTTGGGTTCTTTTTACAAGACTGTATAGATATTCGTTTGTCTGATTCTCAGTCAATGGGAAAGGAGTTTCGGCGAATGTTATTATGTCATTAAACGCGATAACTGCATCCGACAACCAACGATTTCGGCTAATACCCGAATCTTGCACACTTTGTTCAACATACTGTAATATGAATTCTGGTACGCGTATAGTAATTCTATCTGAGTAGAGTTTGGGTACTTGCCCCTCGAGCATTTTTTTTCTGCTGCGTCGCATTTTTTATCCTTTTTTCGTTTTATAAATCGCGAGCAACAGAGACAGCGATACCCTGCGCTCACAACATATGTGATTGCACTGAATATTTCTTTAGTCTCGATTAAGATAAATAGTATGATTGAGGAGTAAGAGTTTGTAAATGGTCGCATAGCATTCTAAACAAGTGACGAATCTCTCTGCTGAAACCATTCATTCATAGATTTTTGATCGGTGACGCATTAACGTTAAATTTTAACTCCGCATCCTTGCGTCCATCTAGTGCTGTAATTACTCGAGTCTGAACCACTACATATCCCTATGTAAGTTTTCAGGATTTAGTGCTGTATAGACATTCCATAATACTTTTAAGTCTTTATGACCTGTCACTTGAGCGACCTCTTCAATACGGTAGCCTCTCTCAAATAGACGACTTGCTCCCTCTCGCCTTAAATCATGATAAGTTAGCTCTTTGATACCTAGCTTCTTTCGAACGTTGCGAAAACCTGAACCAATAGATTTTGGGTTGTAAGGGAAAATTAATTCTCCTTTTTTGGGCTGTCTAATTGCTATGCTATAGGCTTCGCCTAAAAGGGGGACTCGCATATGATTACCCTCTTTTTTGCGAGGATCTTTTCGATCTCTACACAAAATAGTTCTTGTATCGTTATCTAAATCGTCCCATTTCAGGCTGGTTACTTCGCCTAAACGCATGCAAGTTAAAATACTGAATTGAAATATATCGACAAAAGGAATATGTGCAGAGCGGTGCTCTTCTCTGATCTTTAAGCCTTGTTCAAGCGCCTCATATTCACCTTTCTTTAAACGACGTGTCCTTCTTTGGCTTTTTCCAATTAAGTTCATCTGCTCTAAAATAGGTTTCGCATCAACATAAGGCTGTTCAGTGATCTCCATACCCCAGAAAGGTTTTGCAGCTTTAAAGACTGACTTTAAATAAAAGTAGTCATGGGCAACAGTTGCAGGCTTGGCACCAGAACTTATTCGCTGATGACAATGCTCAATAACATCTGATGATTTAAGGTCATGAGCATATAGCTTAGCAATGCCGTAGCTTTTAAGCATGGTTAGGCAAGCACCCTTAGTCCGCTTTACGTTGGGTGCTATTTTTGGATCTGTTAAGTAACGATCGATAAGGTCGTTAATTTTTATGTACTCTATGGGTCTGGAAAGGCCATTTAAATCTATTTCATTAGAGCGACGTTTTCCCCACGTATCAGCACTGGCTTTTTTATCAAAAGTTTTACTTTCCTGATGTATAACTTTGCCTTTTTCTTTTACTACAACCTTGCAACGGTACTTCGTTGTTCCATCGGCGCGCTTTCGTTTTTCAACGTAATGTGAGGACATAATATTACCTATAAAATTATCTTTGCCTGACAAGCCGATTGTTCATGATCAATTGGTTGGTTTTTTATATAATAAACATTCATTGTGCAGGTGCCTTAATTCGTTCTTTACTCGGTTCCTTGGGAGACCATAGGGAGACCGAACTTGTTAAAATATCTAAATAACGTGAAGAATAATGAAAGATAACCAACCTGTTATCAAGCTTTAAATTGTTGATGTATAAGGTAAATTAATGAAAAACCCTGCGCCGCAGTCGAATACATTAGATAGAAAATTTTCCGTGGCACCCATGTTAGATTGGACTGATCGTCACTGTCGAACCTTTCACCGCAAAATGACTAAGCATGCTGTGCTTTACACTGAGATGGTGACAACCGGCGCTATATTATTTGGTAAGGGCGATTACTTACATTTTAATGAGCATGAAGGCCCAGTGGCATTGCAACTTGGTGGCTCAGATCCTGAAGCGTTGGCTAAGTGTGCAAAGTTAGCAGCAGAGCGCGGTTATCATGAAGTAAATTTAAATGTTGGCTGTCCGTCTGACCGTGTGCAAAATGGTCGTTTTGGTGCTTGTTTAATGGCTGAGCCTAAACTGGTTGCTGACTGCGTTGCTGCAATGAAGGCCGAAGTGACTATTCCTGTTACAGTTAAAACGCGCATTGGTATTGATGAGCAAGACTCGTATGAGTTTTTATGTGCTTTAATTGAAGCGAGTCATGATGTTGGTTGCGATGACTTTATTATTCATGCGCGTAAAGCGTGGTTAAATGGCTTAAGCCCAAAAGAGAATCGTGAGATCCCACCTCTGGATTACCCGCGCGTTTATCAGTTGAAGAAAGATTATCCGCAACTGCACTTAAGCTTAAATGGTGGCGTGAAAACAATTGCTGATAGTGTGGCTCACCTTGATTATGTTGATGGCATCATGATTGGTCGTGAGGCGTATAGTAATCCGTTTATTTTGTCTGAGGTCGACGAAAATATTTATGGTGATGAAGCCTTTACGCTAAGTCGTCATCAGGTTGTACGCTCGATGTATGACTATATTGAAGATGAAATGAGCAAAGGCGCTAACTTTTGGCATATTGCTCGCCATATGTTGGGGATTTTCCAAGGCCAACCTGGTGCGCGTGGTTTCAGACGCCACCTTTCAGAAAAAGGCCATGGTAAAGCGGCCGATTTATCTGTTATGGATAAAGCTTTAAGTTTTGTCCCAGAAGCCTAATCACAAAGCCTATTAAAAATAGCCTATTTAAAAGCCACATTTTGTGGCTTTTTTTGATCCTAAAATTTAGTGAAAAAGTTAATTATTTAGTCAAATTAGTTATTTTTCATTCAGTCACTAGTCAGCCTGAATCTAAATTTAATTAATCTAACTAATTGTATATAAATAATAAATTTATTTTATTCGTTAGTTGGCACAAGAATTGGAATCTCCTAGCTGTATTAACCCAATAATCAACAGGAGAGTCACATGGGTGTATTAAATCGTGTAAATGACATTATTCAGGCAAACCTTTCTGCAGCATTAGACAAAGCTGAAGATCCTGAAAAGTTACTTAATCTACTCGTGCAAGAAATGCAGGATGCCCTGACAGAATGCCGTGCAACCGCTGCAACATTTTTAACGCAAGAAAAACAAATGAAGCGTGAAATTGCAGCGAAACAAGCGAAAGTAGCAGATTGGCAAGCGAAAGCAGAAAAAGCGTTGAGTAAAGATCGTGATGATCTTGCCAAAGCAGCATTAGTTGAAAAGCAGCGTTTAACGACAGAAATCGAAGCACAACAAGCTGAAATGGATAAAGTGGCAGATTCACTCGCTAAATTGACAGAGGATTGTCAGCGTTTACAAAACAAGCTTGCAGATGCAAAAGCCAAACAGCTGACTTACATGCAAAAAGAACGCGTTGTTACAGCACGCTTAAAAGTAAAAGAGCAGCTGCATAGCAGTAAAGTTGAAGATGCATTAGCACGTTTTGACTACTTAGAGCAGCGCGTTGAAAACATTGAGTCGCAAGTGGAAGCGTATGAACTTACACAAGGTGATGCTGCAAATTCAACAGCAGCACAAATCGCAGCCCTTGAGAAAGATGAGGCTATCGATAAAGAGCTTGCAGATTTAAAAGCAACGATGAAGCAGTCGGCTTAGGAGGTTAATGATGAATACTTATCACACATCGACACGTTGGTACCGTGATCTAAGTAACAAAAAGATCTCGGGTGTGTGTAGCGGACTCGCTGCGCGCTTGGGATTCCCGGTATGGTCAACACGCTTGGTCATGATCATATTACTTATTCAAATGCCGCTGTTAATCGGCGTGGGTTATTTAGTGGCTCATTGCACTTTACCAGTGAAAGGTTACTAGGAGTAGAGCATGAAAACGTTAGCTATCATCATTTTGGCAATGTTATTACTATGCACTGATGCAGTTTCATTTGTATCCTTTGACTCATGGCAATTACCATTGTCAATTGCTGACATGAGTTGGGCTGGGCTTGAAGTCATCGGTGCAATAGTGGCAGTCATTGCCGTTGTTGCAGGTGTGGCGCTATTTACCATTGGCCTACTTGGTGCGGGTGTTGTTGCTCTGATTGGTGTTGTACTTGCGTTTTTGTTTGGCTCAGTAATGATTGCATGGCCACTTTTACTTATCGCGGCATTATGCTGGTTGATTGCCGATAACAAAAAATCGCCAGCTTAAGGTACGAATAAACTGCCTTAATACATAAAATATGCTAAATTTAGCGGGTAAGTTAATGTCTTAACAAGGATTAAAACATAATGAAACTGTGGCCCGCATTCTCTTTTCTTACCGCAAGCTTATTCTTTAGTACTTTTTCATCTGCCCATAGTGGTCATGACCACAGCGATGTTGCCGAAGTTACTGTAAGTAACGCGCAGGTACGTGAATTTTTACCAGCCAGTAAAGCAAGTGTTGCTTATTTGACCATTACTAACCCAAGTGAACACGCAGCAGTGTTAACTAAAGCAGAGCTTGATGGTTTAGGTCGTGTTGAAATTCATCAACATACTCATGTTGATGGCATGATGAAAATGGAACAGGTTTTATCATTAAAAATTGATGGTCACAGCAGTGTTGAATTTAAACCAGGTGGTTATCACTTAATGGTGTTTGAACCTGAAGAGCAGCTAAAAGCAGGGCAAGAGCGCAAACTCACGCTATATTTTAATGACGGCAATCGAGTTTTTACTCAAGCTAAAGTTGTGTCTTTACAAGAAATGTCTGAACAGGCATCACAAAAAAGTAAAGGGCACTCACATCACTAGGAGATATTATGTCTGAGCATAAAGGAAAAATAGCCAGTGCATTACTTATTATATTAATTATTTTTTACGCGATTGCTGTTTACTGGAGTAGTGAACCAGCTCGTATGGATGTTGTAAGTAAGGCTAAACAAGAAGCGCAGATGCGTGGTGAAAAGTTTGTAACAGGCTATACAACAACCACAACGTTGATCAATGTAGCAAGTACATTATTAAATAAGCCTGGCGGCTATTTATCTAACGATATGATGCCACCGAGCGTAATGATGGATAACATGCCTGCGTGGGAATATGGCGCGCTTGAAATGACCCGCGATTTAGTCTTGTCGATGCGTAAAGATTTCAGCCGTTCGCAGTCTCAATCAACTGAACACGAAGCGTTAAAAAAAGCACAACCGCAATTTAATATTAGCTCGGTAGCATGGGCATGGCCAAGTGCTGAAACTGAGTATCAAAAAGGCATTGATTTACTCGTTGTGTACCGCACTCAAATTGCCGATCAGAACGATCGTGATAGTCAATTTTATGCGCGTGCAGATAACTTACGTGGCTGGCTAAAAGAAGCAGAAAAACGTCTTGGCAGCTTGAGCCAGCGTTTAAGTGCAAGTGTTGGTCAAGATCGTTTGAATACAGATTTAGCAGGTGATACCGCGGCTCATCAAGCAACTTATGCTCCTTTACAGAACCAAGTGAAAACATCTTGGTGGCAAATTGATGATGTGTTTTATGAATCGCGTGGTGCAACGTGGGCATTACTACACTTTTTGCAAGCGGTTGAATATGATTTTGCCGATGTCTTAGAAAAGAAAAACGCTCGTGTTAGTCTGCAACAAATTATTCGTGAATTAGAGGCTACGCAAGAAACAGTGTGGAGCCCAATGATCTTAAATGGCAGTGGCTTTGGCTTTGTAGCTAACCACTCACTGGTCATGGCGAATTATATTTCTCGAGCCAATGCGGCTCTAATTGAACTTAGCGAACTTTTAGCGCAAGGATAAAATGATGAAAAAGTACTGTTTAGCAGCTGCCCTTTCAATGGCCTGTTTAGCTCCAACAGCACAAGCTGATACATTATTAGGTTTATACCTAGGTGTTGATGGTTGGCAATCAGATAACAGTGGTAGTTTTGCTCAAGATGGAAATCTACAAAGCTTTAAATTTGATGATGAAACGTTCACGAGCTACTACGCAGCACTTGAGCACCCAGTGCCGTTAATACCAAACATTAAACTAAAATACACTGAACTTGAGTTAAATGGTGATACAACACTTGATGAAACGTTTAGTTTTGGTGGTTCTGATTACGTTGTAGGCACACAAGTAGGCACTGTGAGTGATTTATCGCATGTCGACTACATTCTATACTACGAAATCTTTGATAATGATTTGGTTTCAATTGATTTAGGTGTAAATGCTAAACAATTTGATGGTGAAATTGTTGTGACTGGTACATCTCAAGAAGGTGGCCAAAACACGACTGAGCGTGTTGATTTTTCTGGTTTCGTACCTTTAGTGTATGGCCGTGCTGAAGTTGGTTTACCATTAACGGGTTTAAGCGTTTTCTTTGAAGGTAGCCTACTGGCTATCGACGATAGTAAAGTCCAAGATTACCAAGCGGGTATTGCATACGCTTTACTTGATAACTTAGCAATCGATATGGATATTAAAGCGGGTTACCGCTCAATGACGTTAGAGCTTGATGATATTGATGATATCTACACAGATTTAGATGCATCGGGCCCGTTTGCAGGTATTCAAGTTCATTTCTAATCGAATTTTTCGATTTATTTTTAGCTGGCGGCTTTACTTTAAAGCTTGCCAGCTAACTTCAAATTCATCTTCTAATGATGTTGCCAGTATTTGCTTATAAGCTTTGTTTATTGGTGATGCGATTAGCTTTCTTAACTCGTCACCAGTCTGGGTAAATTTATAGTAACTGAGTACTAAGTCATTACTTTTTGCTTTTAAAACCAAGCGTTGATTCATAAAGCTCAGTATTAGTTCTTGACCAGCTTTTAAAACCGCCGATTCGATTTCTTTTCGATACAGTAAGTTAATATCCATTAGGGTCAGAATGTCAGGAAAGCTAACAGGGGTTTTCCCTAAGTTAAATGACACCTTATTACCTTTTCTAAGTAAATCAAACAGCGAGGGTTTCTTGTAAAAGCCGAGTAAAATTAAGTGGCTGTTGTCTTTTTCGTTGAATCCACACAATGATGTACAGCGCTGAAGAGCATCAGCTTCACGTTGAGTCATGTGTTTAAGGGTTTGTAGGCTTTTAATCGAAAAGGTGCCTGGCGATACTGTTTCACCTGCTAAAATTTTTGCCCACAGCTTTTGCATTGAGGAATTAGCTGTGTCTTCACATAAACTTATAAATCGCTCTATCCAATCAAAATCGGGCTGTTGTTGACCCGTGACATCCGGGCAAAACGCCATAGCCATCGCCATGATGGTTTCAATGTTTTCTTGGCGTTTAATAAATTGAATTTCTTGGCGAGTGTGGGCGCGCTCCAATAAGCTTGCTTGCGCTTTAATCTGATAGGCTAATTGCTGCTGACCTTGTGCCGAGTAGCTATCATCGCTCGCATGGT
Source organism: Pseudoalteromonas sp. S2721 (assembly GCF_005887425.1). Lineage (NCBI taxonomy): Bacteria > Pseudomonadati > Pseudomonadota > Gammaproteobacteria > Alteromonadales > Pseudoalteromonadaceae > Pseudoalteromonas > Pseudoalteromonas sp. S2721. The sequence continues at coordinate 78,349 of NZ_PNCZ01000008.1, read as the reverse complement.
TAATCTTAGCCGATGATGCCTTATGAATCGGGTAGCCAAGTTGATTTTCTATAATATTAGCAAGATTAACTCTCGCTTGAGCCGCTTTCACTGTCATTGGGAGCAATAGCCTTGTTTGTTGTTGCTAACTGCGCATGGGTTTTGATGTTATTGAGCGCCAGTTTAACTGTGTTGTTGAGAATATACTGGCTTAATAATGCAAGGTAGCCACCAATGATAGGAGTATTTACTTCACCTTGTAACGAGCACTCAATATTTATTTCATTACCAGCACCTGTAAATTGGATCGTTCCTTGGGCTATATGCTCTTTATTAAATAAAATATTAAAAGTAAGTTGTTCATTATTCTGTTGTGTTATTGTCATTTCGCCATCGCCGAAACGGCTTTGCCAAAATTGGTGTGCCCCAACGCCTTGGCTTGGCTCTAAAACCGTAAACTTGATGCTGGGATCTACGCTTTTCCATGGTTGCCATTTATGCCATTGATTAAAGTCACCGACTAGTTTCGCTATTTCTGAGCTGCTAGCAGTGACCTGTATTGATTTATGAACCGTATAGCGTTGAGAAAGTAATAGCCCAACGACAAGCATAACTAGCGCACTGAGAAATAGGGCTTTTAGAGTTAAAATAAAAAATTTTATCATTTTACCTCGGGCAATAGTTTTATATCTTTCATAACATTATACGTAACCTAGGCTATAATTTATCTGATATGACTATATATGTTCTGATAAATGTATCATAGTTAAGTGACTGAGAGAATTTTATGCATCACTGTAAAATGTTGGTATTTTTACTAGGGTTGCTCTAAGGAATTATTAATGGCATCAGAAAGTAACGACTTTTTGTTTAGTGACCAAGATGAGGAGCAGCTTGTTGAAGAGACTGTCTCTGAGTTTTGGGACGTATTAATAGTCGACGACGATCCTGAGATACATTCAGTGACTAAGTTAGCGCTTTCTGGCGTTGAGTTCTGGGATAAAGGCTTACGATTCCACCACGCCTATTCAGGTTCAGAAGCGCTCGAATTACTTAAAAGTAACCATTCCATTTCGGTAATTTTACTTGATGTGGTTATGGAATCAGATGATGCTGGCCTGCAAGTTGTAAAGCAGGTACGAGAGTGCCTCAATAATCACAATGTGCGGATTATTTTACGTACCGGTCAACCAGGCTATGCACCTGAAGAAAAAGTGATCCGTGAATACGATATCAACGACTACAAAACAAAAACAGAACTAACACGTAGTAAACTTATCACAGCCCTAGTAACAGCAATTCGCTCTTATGAACAAGTTTGTCAGCTCGAATTTCAAAGCCGTGCTTTAAATAATATTTTGTATGCATCTAAGGCAATTCTTGGTTTTACTGATATTAAAGCGTTTTCGATGGCGGTTATTAAGCAGCTTTCGATTATTTTAGATTGCGAACCACAAGGGCTATTGTGCGGCTCAATTGAAGATGACAATCAGGTTTATGTGCTAGGTGGCTGCGCTGAATACAATGAGTTTATAGGTCAAGGCATTGAACAACTTGATGATGGCCGTATTATCATGCAAGTCAATAACTGCCTAGCCCAAGGTGAACATCAGCATACAGATGTAGACAGTACGTATTTATTAAAAAGCAAAAACCGCCAAGCAGCTATTTACCTTGAAACTGAGCACACGCCAAGTCCTTCACAACTGCAATTTGCAGAGATATTCTTAACGAACGTCAGTGTAGGTCTTGATAATGTTCGATTATTCAACCGTTTACGTGATGCAGCTTATAAAGATGTATTAACTGGTTTATCGAATCGTAACGATTTTATGAATAAGGTGGAGCGCTATTACCAGCCGGGCAAAAATGACTTTGTCTTTTTACTAATTGATGTTTCGCAATTCTCTGATATCAACAATGGCTTAGGGCAAGAAATCGGTAATTTATTACTAAATGCAATTGTTGATAGGCTACAACAAGAATACCCTAATGCAGAGCTTATCTCGCGCATTGGTGCAGATGTTTTCGGTTTGTTGTTGGCTGCTGATAAATGCGATATTGAGTTACTTCGTGAGCATTTAAGTTTACCATTTAATGCTGGCGAGCATATTTTGCCAATCAACTTTAACATTGGCTTATGTTATCAAGGTGACTTTCAGCAAGCAGGGATCGAGACTTTAAAACTAGGTTACATTGCTTTAAACCAAGCTAAAAAACAATCTGCTGAAACGGTGGTGACTTATACCCCAGACATGGAAGAGAAAATGGCTTGGCGTTTAGGGATCATTAGACAGCTTCGTCAAGACTTCGAACAACGTAAATTAGAGGTTTGGTTTCAGCCGCAACTTGATTTAAATACTCTAGAAATCATAGGTTGTGAAGCGCTACTGCGTTGGCCATCAGGTAATGGTCAGTATATTTCACCAGCGATTTTCGTTCCGATGGCTGAAGATGCTGGTTTAATTGTTGATATAGGGCAATGGGTGCTAGAGCAAGCATGTATGCAGCAAAAGCGCCTTGAAGCAATGGGCTTTGCAATCAGTATTGCCGTAAATGTTTCAGTACCGCAGTTTAAAGTTAAAGGCTATGCTCAACAAGTAAAAGACACGCTTATTAAATACGATGTAAAACCGCAGTTTATTGAACTCGAAGTGACCGAAAGCGTGGTTATGGATGAGCTAGCTAATGTGATCACCACATTAAAAGAACTTAAAGAGTTTGGTATTGAGATTGCAATTGATGACTTTGGTACTGGCTTCTCGTCGTTAAGCTATTTGCAAAAACTACCATTAGACAGACTAAAAATTGATCGCGACTTTATCAAAGATTTACCTGGTCAAGATTGTCAGGCGATTGCTGCGTTAATTATTTCTCTTGGCGCAAGGTTAGGCTTAAAAACCATTGCAGAAGGGGTTGAAACACAAGCGCAAGCAGATTATTTAGCTCAGCTTGGCTGTGATGAAGTGCAAGGCTTCATGTACGCTAAGCCTATGCCAGAAAAAGAGTTAATTACTTACCTGCAAGCTAAGCAATAGCCAGTTCCAGTCAGTGCATACAAATTAAACAGCGCCCTCCCATGTGAAGGGCGTTTTGTTTTCTATAATAATCTATAAGACTGAGGTATAATTCGCCCCTTTGTTAGCAGAGTACACTTTATGAGCGCATTAAAAGCCGAGCGAGGCCTGTTTTCTTACCCTAAATATTGGGCTGAATGCTATGGCACGGCGCCATTTTTACCAACCACTCGTGCAGAAATGGACGCGTTAGGCTGGGATAGCTGTGACGTGATCATTGTAAGTGGTGATGCGTATGTAGATCACCCAAGCTTCGGTATGGCTGTGATTGGGCGTATGCTTGAGTCACAGGGTTTTCGTGTGGGTATTATTGCGCAGCCTGACTGGAACTCAAAAGATGCCTTTATGGCGTTAGGTAAGCCTAACTTATTCTTTGGTGTTACAGCGGGTAATATGGACTCGATGATCAACCGTTATACTGCTGAAAAGCGTATGCGTCATGATGACGCTTATACGCCGGGTAACATAGGCGGTAAACGTCCTGACCGTGCGGTAGTTGTATACAGCCAACGCTGTCGCGAAGCTTATAAAGATGTGCCACTGATCATTGGTGGTATTGAGGCGAGTTTACGCCGTATTGCTCATTATGATTATTGGCAAGAAAAAGTACGCCGTAGTGTATTGTTTGATGCTAAAGCTGACATTTTAATTTACGGTAACGCTGAGCGCCCACTTGTTGAAGTTGCCCACCGTATTGCTGCGGGTGAGTCGGTTGAGACAATTCAAGATATTCGTGGTACTGCGGTTATTCGTAAAGAACCATTACCGGGTTGGCGTGGTAGTGACTCAACTGCAATAGATAAAATCGGTAAGATTGATCCAATTCCAAACCCGTATGGCGCAGATGATGTGGGTTGTAGTAAATCTGAATTTAAAAAAGCAGGTATTGATTTAAGTGCCGAGGCGGCTAAGCCAATCACGATTCAGCCTGCTCGTCCTAAGCCATGGGAAAAGACCTACGTTAAGCTACCAGCATATGAGCAAGTAAGTGTGAATAAACCGCTTTATGCTCACGCCTCGCGTATTTTGCACCAAGAAACAAACCCAGGTTGTGCGCGTGCGTTATTTCAACGCCATGGCGACCGCTCTATTTGGGTAAATCCGCCTGCATTTCCGCTTGAAACTGAAGAAATGGATGGCGTATTTGGTTTGCCATATCAGCGTATTCCGCACCCAAGCTACGGCGATGAAAAAATCCCAGCTTATGAAATGATTAAAACCTCGGTGAACATCATGCGAGGCTGCTTTGGTGGTTGTTCTTTCTGTTCAATAACAGAACATGAAGGACGTATTATTCAAAGCCGTTCTGAGCAATCAATTATTGATGAAATTGAGCAAATTCGTGACAGAGTACCGGGCTTCACTGGGGTTATTTCTGACTTAGGCGGACCGACCGCGAATATGTATAAGTTGCGCTGTAAGAGCAAAAAGGCAGAGAGCACGTGTCGTCGTTTATCATGTGTTTATCCTGATATCTGTAAGCACATGGACACGGATCACACCCCAACGATTGAGCTTTATAAAAAAGCTCGAGATGTAAAAGGTGTGAAGAAAATCTTGATCGCGTCTGGCGTACGTTATGACTTAGCCGTAGAAGACCCTCGCTACGTAAAAGAGTTGGTTACCCATCACGTAGGCGGGTACTTAAAAATTGCCCCTGAGCACACTGAAGATGGTCCATTATCTAAGATGATGAAGCCGGGCATGGGAGCTTACGATAAGTTTAAAGAGCTATTTGATAAATACTCAAAAGAAGCGGGTAAAAAGCAGTATTTGATCCCGTATTTTATTTCTGCTCACCCAGGAACGAAAGACGAAGACATGGTGAATATGGCGCTATGGTTAAAGGCTCATGACTTTAAGCTTGATCAAGTACAAAACTTTTATCCATCGCCGATGGCCAATGCAACCACAATTTATCACACTGAGATGAACTCGCTGCGCAATATTAAGAACAATACTGAGCAAGTGCCTGTTCCAAAAGGCGCACGCCAGCGTCGCTTACACAAAGCGATTTTACGATACCACGATCCTGCTGGTTGGCCGATGATTCGTGAAGCACTAAGAAAAATGGGCAAAGCGAATTTAATTGGTAAAGGGCCGAATTGTTTGGTTCCTGAAGAAGGTCGAAACGAGAAAACTGCTAAAGGTAAGGGCGGTAAAGGCCGTGCAGCTCTGACTCGTCATACCGGTTTTAGCCAGTTTAAAAAGGCCAATACCAAACCTAGAGTAGGTAAAAATAAGCAGCGTGCAAAGTAAAAGATATAAATACGGCCCATAAAGGGCCGTTTTTATTTATACCAATTCGCTTAATTAAGTATTATTGTGAATTGGTATCAGATCAATAGCCAGGTTGCGGTGCCTAAAAAGGCAAAGATACCGACAATATCCGTTACTGTTGTCAGTACCACACTGCCGGCGAGGGCAGGGTCAATTTTCATTTTCTTAAGAATTAATGGAATGCTTGCACCTGCAATACCTGCGGCAACAAGGTTCATAAACATTGCAAAGGCCAGCACTGCGCCGAGCTTAAAGTCCCACTGCCATAGGGCAACCACACCAGCAATTAATATCGACCAAATAATGCCATTCAGTGCGCCAATTGCTAACTCCTTAAGTAATAAGAAGCGTTGGTTGGTTTGGTTGATATGACCAACCGCTATACCACGAATAACCAGAGTTAGGGTTTGGCTACCCGCAACACCCCCCATTGAAGGAACGATACCATTGAGTACCGCTAAAATAGGTAAGATTGCTAAGGTGTTTTCGAAAAAGCTTGCCACAATTGCTGCTAGCAATGCGGTTAATAAGTTAACCCCAAGCCAAATAGAGCGACGCTGCGAGCTTTTGAGTACTGGCGCAAAGGTATCTTCTTCGTCGTCAAGACCAGCAAGGCTTAGCATGCTGTGTTCAGCATCTTCACGGATTACGTCAACGATATCATCGATGGTAATACGACCAAGCAAGTGAGCGTTATCATCTACAACAGGGGCTGAAATCCAGTTGTGACGCTCGAACAGTTGCGCTACATCACTTTCATCCATAGAGATTAGGATTGACTCACAGTCTTCATCCATTAAATCACGAACAACTTTATCAGAAGGACTTGTCAGTAGCGTGGTTAACGAAAGCGCCCCTAAAAAGCAGTTATGTTTATCAACTACATATAAATCATCGGTACCCTCTGGTAACTCACCTCGTAAGCGTAAATAGCGTAAAACTACATCTAGGGTAACATCTGGACGAATGGTTACCGTATCGCTGTTCATCAGGGCACCGGCTGAGCGCTCTTGATAAGAAAGCGCTTGAGTTGCCCTTTCTCTATCTTGCGAGTCCATCGCGCTAACAACGTCTTGATATACGGTATCAGGAAGACTACGTAAAACCTCACCTAAGTCATCGTCGTCCATATCTTCTGTAGCAGCAGCAATGTGCTCAGGCTCCATCTGGGCAATAATGCCAAGACGTACATCTTCAGAGAGTTCCTCTAGAACATCACCACGGACATCTGGGTCAACCAGCTGCCAAAGCATACGACGAATTTTATGGGGAGAAGACTCAAGTAAAAGGGCTGTATCACAAGGTGCCGTTTTGGCTAACATGCCGCGCACTTGAACAAATTGACCACTATTGAGTGACTTGGTCACTTGTTTGAGTTGTTGTAGTGGGTAATCTTGTTCAAAGGCTTCTGGCATTGGCGTCCTTACAACTGAAAAAAGTTTAAATAGGCTATGCAAATACAGCATAGTTGCTTTGTAGTGTATTTGCAGAGATATCGTCGCACTGCGATAAATTTATTAAGAGTTTTGTAATTTAGAAAAGCGAGCGATATAAAAGTAGGATATTTAAAGGGAATTTTAAATATCCGAAGTAAGTTTACCGTAAACCTTGAAGTCTTAGCAAATGCTATTCTTGCTCGTGAAAGCGTTGCGCAATTAATTCGCCGATTGCCGTTAATGCAGCGTCAGCGTCAGGACCTTCGCATACAACACGAACCTCTTTTCCTTGACTACTTTCAAGGAGCATTAACGCTAACACGCTGTCGCCTTCAGCTTCTTTCTCATCTTGAAAAAGTGTAATTTTGGCATCAAATTGCAGTGCTAGTTGCGCTAAAACAGTCGCAGCGCGAGCATGTAAGCCAAGTTTGTTTTGAATTAAAAAGGTATCTTCAGCGTGCATTGTTGGTGCCTAGTTAGATATCTTGTTCGCGGTGGCGAATTTTTACATTAGCATGAGTTTTAGAAAAGCTTTCACCAATTGTTTGCGCTAAGTAAACAGAACGGTGTTGGCCTCCTGTACAACCAATTGCAATGGTTAGGTAACTGCGGTTGTTGCGCTCTAGATGTGGCAACCAAGTCTGTACAAAGGTTTGAATCTGCCAAGTGAATTTTTGCACTATGCTGTGGCTAGCTAAATAATCCCTGACAGGCTGATCGAGGCCGGTTAGTGGCTTTAAATCAGGCTCCCAGTGTGGGTTCGGTAAAAAGCGTGCATCAAAAACGTAGTCAGCTTCTTTTGGAATGCCATGCTTAAAACCAAACGACATAAACGTAATAATCAGTTTTTTATCTTTCTTACCTAAAATCTTTTCACGAATTGATTCTGCTAACTGATGAACACTCAAATCAGTGGTATCAATCATAAAGTCAGCGCGGGTGATCAGCACATCAAGCAGGATTTTTTCTTGTTTAATGGCAAGATCAAGCGGTAAAGAATCAATCGATAATGGATGCAAACGGCGAGTTTCAGAAAAGCGCTTAATTAGGGTTTGGTCATCACTATCTAGGTAGAATAGTGTTGGGTTTGCAAAACCTGGCAGGTACTCAAGAATATCATTAAACTCTTGCTGCTCTTTCGGTAAGTTACGTACGTCGATACTGACGGCAATTTTGTCATAATTATCAGAAACACTTCGCACGAGCGAAGGCAGTAGGTTGACAGGAATATTATCAACACAGTAGTAGCCTAAGTCTTCAAGAACTCGTAAAGCGACCGATTTCCCCGAGCCTGAGCGACCGCTGATAATTATTAATTCCATTTATGCCTCTGATGCAATTACTTGAAATAGTTGCTGATCGCTTGTAGCACTTCGCAACTGTTTACAAAAATCTTTATCTTTAAGTCTATCAGCAATTGTTGACAAGGTCTTCAAGTGCAACTGGCAATCGCCATCTGGTACGATGAGTGCCACAAAAATATCAACGGGACGATTGTCTATCGCATCAAAATTGATGGGAGATTCACTGACAATAATAAATGCATGAGGTTCATCAGCACCACTCATTCGACCGTGGGGAATAGCTATTCCTCGGCCGATACCTGTACTACCTAACTTTTCCCTGTTCAGAAAAGCATCTAGGATATCTTGTTGAGATAAATGAGGAAACTGCTGGTGAGCTAACTCGCTAATATACTCAAGAATTCTTTTTTTGCTATTAAAAAGGACCGCAGCTTTGCTGCAGTCCTGATTAGTAAGTGAACTAAGTTTCATAATTTAATGTCGAGCTAATTTCTCTTTATGCTTAATGACTTGGCGATCAAGTTTATCGATCAATGAGTCAATTGCTGCGTACATATCTTGATGTTCTGTAGAAGCGAACAGCTCGCCTCCGTTTACATGTAAAGTTGCTTCTGCTTTTTGGCTTAATTTTTCTACATCTAAAATGACATGAACATTATTAATATGATCAAAATGCCTTTCTAGTTTTGCGAACTTAGTGTTTACATAGTCTCTTAATGAATCAGTGACTTCTACGTGACGACCAGTTAAATTTAGTTGCATAAGCATTTTCCTTCTATGTAAAACGTCTAAATCAGACTTTTACGCTGATTAGACGGAGGTATTGCTAGAGACTCACGATATTTTGCAATTGTACGTCTAGCTACTTTAATTCCTTGCTCAGCCAATATATCTGCAATTTTGCTATCACTCAATGGTTTAACCGAGTTTTCTGCAGCAACTAACTTCTTGATTAAAGCGCGAATTGCTGTAGAAGAACACTCACCACCATTTTCGGTGCTGACATGGCTTGAGAAGAAATATTTCAACTCAAAAATTCCCCTTGGGGTATGCATATATTTTTGTGTTGTAACCCGAGAAATCGTCGATTCATGCATTTCGACCATTTCAGCGACATCGTTTAGCACCATTGGCTTCATTGCTTCTGGGCCATGTTCAAAGAAAGCTTGCTGTTGTTGCACGATACAGTTGGTCACTTTTAGTAAAGTATCGTTACGGCTTTCTAAGCTCTTAATAAACCACTTTGCTTCTTGTAAGTGAGAACGAATAAATTGGCTGTCGCTACTTGATTTAACAGAGCGAGACATCGCTGCATATTGGCTATTCACTCTAATTTTTGGCATACAATCTGGGTTTAACTCGACTACCCAGCGGCCTTTCACTTTTTTCACTGATACATCGGGTATGACGTACTCAGATTCTTCGCGTACTATGCTATCCGCAGGCTTAGGATTTAAGCTGTGAATGAGCGTCATCACTTCTTTAAGCTCGTTTTCTTTAAGCTTAGTCTTTTTCATTAAAGTGCGATAGTCGCGACTTGCTAATAATTCGATATGCTCAGATAAAACCATTTTAGTTTCAGCTAAATATGGCGTATTGGCATCGAATTGACGAAGTTGTATACACAGGCACTCTTGTAAACTTCGCGCGCCGATACCAACTGGATCGAATAACTGTATTCTTTTTAAGACAGCTTCAACTTCATCGAGTTCGATTTCTTCTTCATCATTATTTTGATTAAAGCTTTCGACAATATCTTCGCAGCTAACCGTTAAAATACCTGAGTCATCGATAGCTTCAACGATGGCAACGGCAATCGCTTCATCGGTAGGACTAAATGGTGTGAGCTGTAGTTGCCACATTAAATATTCTTGCAGTGTTTCTGTTGAAGCACCTTGGTAAATAGACTCGTCTTCAGGCATTGGCCCAGACGATGTTGATGGGGCGGCACTCATGTACTCATCCCACGTAACATCCATAGCTAAGTCATCGCTAACCGTATCCTTACTCAGAGCATCACTGCTTTCTTGCTCGAATTCGCTAGGTGCTTCGTCGGCAGACGCGCTGACTTGTACATCGTCAGACTCCGCTTTTTGCTCATTCTTACCGATGCTTTCTTCGTTGTAATCCGCTTCTTCCACTTCAAGCAGAGGATTACTATCAAGCGCTTCTTGAATTTCTTGCTGGAGATCCAATGTACTGAGCTGCAACAAGCGAATGGCTTGTTGCAGTTGTGGAGTCATTGTAAGTTGCTGGCCCATGCGCAGCTGTAATGATTGCCTCATGTATCCCTAACAATCCTTTTTAAGTTATCGGTAACGGTGAAGACACTGTTATCGATTTTTTGTCATTGTATAAGTCTAGCAGATGCTCTAGTCGGTGGCGTAATGGTTACAGCCTGAATTGCTCGCCTAGATAAACATCACGTACAGTTTGGTCAGCTAATACGTGCTCAGGTGTCCCTGATGCAATTAGCTCCCCATGAGAAACAATGTAGGCTTTTTCACAAACATCAAGGGTTTCTCGAACATTATGGTCAGTAATAAGTACACCAATACCACGATTTTTTAGGTGCTCAATAATTTTCTTTATATCTAACACCGAAATAGGATCAACACCAGCAAAAGGCTCATCTAAAAGGATAAATTTAGGATTAGCGGCTAATGCACGTGCAATTTCAACGCGGCGTCGTTCACCACCTGACAGTGCCATACCTTGGCTATCGCGAATATGTTGAATGCTAAATTCATCTAATAAGTTGTTAAGCGTCTCTTCGCGCGTTGTTTTGTTAAGATCTTTGCGGGTCTCTAATATGGCCATCAAGTTTTGGTAAACTGTTAATTTTCGAAAAATAGACGACTCTTGTGGTAGATAACCAATACCTAAGCGCGCACGGCTGTGCATTGGCAAAAGCGTGATATCGTTATCATCGATGCTTATTTTTCCTTTGTCGCTTGGTACGAGGCCTACAATCATATAGAAGGTCGTTGTTTTACCTGCACCATTTGGCCCTAACAAGCCAACAATACTGCCCGCTTCAACTTCAAGACCGACATTTTTAACCACTTGGCGGCCTTTGTAGCTTTTAGCTAAAAGCTCTGCTTTTAATGTGCTCATGGTTGGCCTTTATCGTCTTTTTTATTTTCTACAGGCACTAAAATAGTGTGTACACGATCTGTTGAGTTTTCGTCTTTTTCTGCGCTGATCAGCTGTTGAGCCATATCATAGGTAATGCTTTTTGCCGTTACTTTTTGACCCGCTTGAGTGACTTCAGCTTCGCCATTGAGTGTTAAGAAGCGTTTCGCAACATCATAACGAACTTCTTCGGCGCTGGCGCTCATCACGGTACCATCAGCTTGCTTTTCTTCGAAGTAAGCTGGTTTGCCTGTAGCGATAATTAATTCGACTGTACCTTCGGTGTCACCGCCATGTGCCTCAAGTCGCTCTGCTGTAATGCGACGATCACCATGCACGATCTCTACGTTACCTTCGAATATGCCAACGCCATCTTTTAGTTTACCGACTTGGCGATCTGAGCTAATGCTAATTTGAGCGCCTGTTTGCTCGGCAGCTGCGCCCGAAAAGGCAATCAATAAGCTTGGGATCAGGAGTAATTTCTTCAGTTTATTGGTCATAGTATATGGTTCGTGTATGGTTAGTTAACTCAACAATTTCGGCTTTTAAATCGGCTTTTAAGCCTTTACCGGTAATTTTTAAATTCGGTCCTGTTAGTGTTACAGGTTGCTTTGAAAACATCGTCATTTTATCAATGTCGACATTAATATTTTCTGCTTTTATGTCTTCGATCATACCGTTATGGGTTAAGTTTTTAGCAACTACATCCCCTTCAAAAATCAGCTGATCATTTTCGTATAAAGTAGCTTCTTTGGCTCTTACTTGCCAAACTTGCTGATCGCTATAAATAGTAAAAATAGGTTGTTCAAAAAAGGTAAACCCTAATTGTTGATACAACTCCATTTTTGCAGCTGCCACTTTATGACTAATTTTACCTTGCTCGTCATAAGCTGTTTGCTTTAGAGCAACGGCAGTGTAATCAGGTGTTGCGATGATCTCGTCTTCACTAGTTATTGTATCAGTTGACTGGTTAAAGTACGGGTACCATAACCACACCATGCAACAGACAAAAACAATACTCAGTAAAATACGGGCTATATTCATGCGCTGGTTCCATCGCTAGTTAACGGCTTGCCGTTTTCTAACATCAGTAAATCAGTTAATTCTCGCACGGCTCCAAAGCCACCCGGTAATAATGTGGTGTAATGAGCCAGCTTCTTGATAAGCGGGTGTGCATCGTTTACTGCGACAGCAAAGCCAACTTTTTCCATAACTGGTAAGTCTGGACCATCATCACCAATATAGGCAATCTGTTCATCTGTCAGCCCCAGTTTATCCTTTAACTCTTGATAAGCAATCAGCTTATCTTCTTGTCCCTGATAAATGTGCTGAACTGTTAGGCTAGTCATTCGCTGCTGAACTATTTGTGAATGGCGGCCAGTAATCACTGCCACTTCAAAGCCACTATTAATGAGTGCTTTAATACCAAAACCATCTTTAGTATTGAATGCTTTAAGCTCTTCGCCATTATTACCCAAATAAATTCGACCATCAGAAAAAACACCATCAATATCACAGATTAATAGTTTTATTTTTTGAGCACGCTGACTCACATCAGGGCTCAGGGGCTGGTATAGTTCGGCGAATGTCATTGCTTAGAGAACTCCTGCTTTTAATAAGTCTTGCATATTAAGGGCACCAATTGGTGTGTTGCTTTGATCCACCACAATTAAACCATTAATACGTTTATGCTCCATAATATTTAAAGCTTCAGCCGCAAGCATGTCAGGGCGAGCCGTTGTGCATGAACGGGTCATCACTTGGCTAATTGCCGTGTTATGGATATCGATGCGCTGTTCTAAAATACGGCGTAAGTCACCATCAGTGAATAACCCGGCTAACTTTTCATCTGCACTAATCACTGCGGTCATACCAAGGCCCTTGGCTGACATTTCAATCAATGCATCTTTGATGCTTTGGGTTTCGCTAACGATTGGCGTTGCGTCGCCTGCGTGCATCACATCATCTAATGTAAGTAATAAACGTTTACCTAAGCTGCCACCAGGGTGCGAAAGTGCAAAATCGTCGGCAGTGAAACCTCGGGTTTCTAGTAGCGCAACCGCCATTGCATCGCCCATAACCAAGGTTGCAGTGGTGCTTGCCGTTGGGGCAAGGCCTAACGGACACGCTTCTTGGCTAACTTTGATGCACACATGAACATCAGACAGTTTTGCCATTGTTGAGTCTGGGTTGCCTGTTAATGAAATCATTTTTGCGCCAATGCGCTTAATAACAGGGATAATACTGAGTACTTCGCTGGTCTCACCTGAATTTGAAATACACATCACCACATCGTCGCGGGTGATCATTCCTAAATCACCGTGGCTAGCTTCGCCAGGATGAACAAAAAATGCCGGAGTGCCAGTACTTGCAAGGGTTGCAGCAATTTTATTACCTACATGGCCAGACTTGCCCATACCAATCACAATAATACGACCTGTACATTGGAACATTAATTGGCAAGCATTATCGAAATCTTGATTTATATATTGCTCAATTTCTTGTAAAGCTTGTGCTTCAATTTCGAGTACGCGCTTACCCTGCGCGATAAAGCTAGGTTGTGTCATTAATTATCCTACTTGGCTGAAAATATAGCCCTGATATGCAATAAATGCGACTAACAGTAAGCCACCTTCTACTCTATTGATACGACGAGCACCTTTAAAGTTCAATGACATGGCAATCAATACAACGGTTGCTGCAATCATGATAAGTGCATCGCGGTTTGCCGCAGAAGGGTCAATAATTGAAGGGTTGATAATACCCGCAAGAGGTAATACGGCGAGTAAATTGAAAATATTTGAGCCAACGATATTACCAAGTGCTAAGTCGTCTTCGTTTTTTAAAACCCCTGCAATACAAGCCGCTAGCTCTGGTAAGCTGGTACCAATAGCAATTATGGTTAAGCCGATAACAAGGTCAGATAGACCAAAATATTTTGCGATATCAACGGCTGATTCAACTAAAAAGTGTGAACTGACTGGTAATAAAATCATACCGATGATTAACCAGAATATGGCTGATTTGGTACTGACATCGTTCGGAACGTCTTCACACGCTTCGCTGACAAATGGGTCATCTTGGTTTTTAGCACGCAGAGACACAATAACTAAGCCACCAATGAACACCGCAAAGGCAATCATCAATGCAATGCCTTCAGCGAACGAAAAATAGTTATCTGAGAACACATACCAAGCGGCTACTGAGATTAACAGTACCAGCGGCATTTCGCGTTTGAGTGTCATTGAAGATACTGAAAGAGGGCGCAGTAAAGCTGTGACACCAAGTACAAGTAAGATGTTAGTAATGTTAGAGCCGACCGCATTACCTACCGCAGTATCTGTTTTACCGGCAAGTGCCGCTGATGCAGATACCATCATTTCAGGGGCTGATGAGCCCATAGCAACAACGGTTAAACCAATGATTAGGGTGGGGATCCCCATATTTTTTGCCAGTGCAGCCGCCCCATAAACAAACCGATCAGCACTCCAGACGAGTGCAGCAAAGCCAATAATTAAAATGACAAAAGAAGTCACCATTGTGATACGCCAACATTACTTATACAGATGACTGCAAATAGTAACAAAAGCGAGCCTGAAAGTATAAGTAAAAGAATGGGCTGGCAAGCATAAAGCGTGCTTGGTAAGGAAACTAAATTTCAGGTGTCGTTAAGCTCTTTACAGCTAGCTTTAGAATTTATTGATAGAAAATATTACAAAATTTTACGATTTGTTTTTTCCATCTTGACTAAAAAACCCTTAAAATGGCAAAACTAGTGAAAAACGTTATGGAGAGCGACTTGTCGCAATCAATAGTAGAAATCAAGGATGTAACCTTTTCACGGGGCGATAGAATCATATATAAAAATATGAGTTTTAACATTCCGAAAGGCAAGATTACCGCTATCATGGGACCGAGCGGCATTGGTAAAACCACCATGTTACGCTTAATTGGCGGTCAGCTGAAGCCTGACTCTGGTGACATTTTATTTGAAGGCAAAAGCATTCCTAGCATGACTCGCAAGGAACTTTACGCCGCCCGTACCAAAATGAGCATGCTGTTTCAAAGCGGCGCTTTATTTACCGATATGTCAGTGTTTGACAATATCGCCTTTCCTTTGCGCGAACATACTCAGCTTAGCGAAGATTTAATCCGCCTTGTTGTTTTAATGAAATTACAAGCTGTTGGTCTGCGTGGTGCACAAGATTTAATGCCGTCTGAGCTTTCGGGTGGTATGGCTCGTCGTGCTGCTTTAGCGCGTTCAATTGCCCTTGATCCAGAACTTATCATGTATGATGAGCCTTTTGCTGGTCAAGATCCTATTTCCATGGGTGTGCTTGTTAAACTTATTAAGTCATTGAATGAGGTTTTAGGTTTATCATCACTGATCGTAACTCATGATGTAACAGAAGTTATGAGTATTGCCGACCACGTGATCATCATTGCTGATCAAGGAGTGATAGGCGAAGGGTCACCTGAGCAAATGCAAAACCATGAATCTGAGCTTGTGCAACAGTTCTTAAATGGTTTATCGGATGGCCCTGTGCCATTCCATTTCCCAGCTCCTGTGTATGATGATGAATTACTAGGAGTGCATAATGCTTGATCTATTCCAGAAGTTAGGTCACAAAACGCTAGGGCGCTTTGCCGCGCTTGGTCGTTCTACTCAAATGCTGTTTGGTGCACTCGTTAATGTGCCAAACTTTAAAAAAGGCACACCTTTACTTGTTCGCCAATTATATATGGTGGGCTCGCAATCTCTTTTGATCATCATGGTGTCAGGCCTATTTATCGGTATGGTGCTCGCTCTGCAAGGTTACACCGTATTAGTAGGCTATGGTGCTGAAGATAGCTTAGGACCCTTAGTGGCATTGAGCTTATTACGTGAGTTAGGCCCTGTAGTAACAGCATTACTGTTTGCTGGTCGCGCGGGTAGTGCGCTTACTGCTGAAATTGGGTTAATGAAAGCGACTGAACAATTATCAAGTTTAGAAATGATGGCGATCGATCCACTTAAACGCATTATTGCACCGCGCTTTTGGGCTGGTTTTATCAGTATGCCATTGCTTGCACTAATATTTTCTGCGGTTGCTATTATTGGCGCTCATTTAGTGGGGGTTGATTGGCTTGGTGTTGACTCAGGAAGCTTCTGGTCAATCATGCAAGCGCAAGTGTCGTTTCAACAAGATATTGTGAACGGCATGATTAAGAGTTTTGTATTCGCCATGATTGTGACTTGGATTGCACTTTACAAAGGCTATGACTGTGTTCCTACATCTGAGGGGATCAGTAAGGCCACAACAGAAACCGTTGTGCACTCGTCATTGGCAGTATTAGGTTTTGACTTTATTTTAACAGCGGTAATGTTTACCAGCTAATTAGGGTATTAAGATGAATTCACGGAAATTAGAAATATTAGTTGGCTTTTTTGTAGCCCTTGGTATAGCTGCATTTGCATTATTAGCATTTAAAGTTGCGAATGCTGGCATTAGTGGGAGTGGTGAAACTTACCAACTTAACGCAAAGTTTGAGAATATTGGTTCTTTAAAAGCAAGAGCGCCTATCAAAGTAGGTGGTGTGGTTGTTGGTCGAGTTGAATCTATTTTTATCCATCCAAAAGAGTTTGTGCCGGTGGTTAATATGGCGATTGATGCTAATTACTTATGTAAGTTTTCAGACACAACCTCAATCTCTATTTTAACGTCAGGTATTTTAGGTGAACAGTATTTAGGTATTAACCCTGTTATTGCCCCAGAATCTGCTGAGCAGCGTTGTATGGGCAATGAAGTGACTGTTAATGAACAAGATGCTGGCTTAGATGAGCTGTTTGGTGTTGAAAGTAAGGCTCTTGCCAATGGTGACTACATTACCGACACAAAATCAGCATTAGTTTTAGAAGAATTGATAGGTCAGTTCTTATTCAACCAAGGAAGTGAATAATTATGTTTAAGAAGTTTTTAGTATGTTTGGGCATGCTGTTGACGTTAAATGTCAATGCAGCTGATGCAAATATTGATTTAAAAGATCCTTATAAAATGGTGCGTAAAGTATCTGATCATACGTTTGCGCGTATTTCTAAAGATCAGCCTCTAATTGCGAAAGATAAAGAGCATTTACGCGTTATCGTTGAAGAAGAGCTGATGCCTTACATAGACTACAAATATGCTGCACTGCGCGTATTAGGTAATCATGTATCAAAGGTGCGCGCTATCGAAGATAAAGAAGAAAAAGCGAAAGCAATTAAAGAGTTGCAGCGCTTTATTGATGTATTTCAAAAATATTTAATCGCCACTTACGCTGGCGTGTTTACACAGTACACTAATCAAAGCGTTGAGTTCGCACCTGCGCAGCCTTTCAAAGGCCAAGATGTCGTAGTAGTGAAAACAAAAATTGTTGAGCCGGGTAAGCCAGATATTAAAATCGATTTTAAGGTACGCGAGGATCGTGATGGTGATTGGCGAGCCTATGACATGATTGCGGAAGGTATTAGCTTATTAGATGCTAAACAAAGTGAATTACAAGGTATTTTACGCCAACAAGGTATAGAATATGTGAGTGATTTATTGGAGCAGAAGAGCCAGTTGCCAGTTCAGTTCAGAGGTGAAGGTGGCAATGAGTAAAGTCGAGATTACTCAACTTGAAGAGAACCAGTTTCGAGTCAGTGGCGAACTGACTCGAAATTCAATTGGTCGTGAACGGCTTCTGAACGTTAAGCCAGATACTAAGCATAAAACATGGTATTTTGACCTTTCTGGGCTTTCTAGGGTTGACACGGCGGGCTTAGCTTGGTTAATTCACTCTTTCGCAGAATTAAAGCAGCAAGGCATTCACCTTGAACTGCAAAATAGCCCTGAGCAATTGCAAAACTTAATGCAGTTGGGTCAGGTCACAAACTTATTTGAGTGAGATTTATGGAAACGAGCCAAGTCGAAACGTTATTACGCGACGAATTAAAACTAGATGAAGTGATTGTTAAAGCAAATGGTAGCCACTACGAAGTGATTGCTGTTGGTGAGTGTTTTGATGGTTTATCTCGCGTGAAGAAGCAACAGTTGGTTTATGCTCCGTTAATGTCAACAATCTCAGACGGTACAATCCACGCTGTATCTATCAAAGCGTTCACACCGACTGAATGGAAACGCGAACAAAAATTTATTTTACCTCAATAGTCGCAGGGCCTCCTAATGGATCAATTTGTTATTCAAGGTGGCACCTCGCTGGCAGGTGAAGTCACTATTTCTGGCGCTAAAAATGCCGCTCTTCCAATTCTTTTTGCTGCGCTTTTAGGGCAGGGCAAAAGTACCTTTAGTAATGTTCCTCGTTTACGCGATATCGGCACCACAGAAGCCTTGTTAAAAACGCTGGGTGCAAATGTCGAATGGCAGCAAGACAAACTAATCATTGATGGTGCGACGGTTGATAAAACGCTTGCACCGTACGAGCTGGTAAAGCAAATGCGTGCCTCTGTGCTTGCATTAGGCCCTTTAGTTGCCCGTTTTGGCCAAGCGCAAGTATCACTGCCAGGTGGTTGTGCGATTGGTGCCCGCCCAGTTGATATCCATATTCAAGGCCTCGAGCGCATGGGCGCTATCATCAAGGTTGAAAATGGTTACATCAACGCTAAGGTTGATGGTCGCTTAAAAGGTGCTGAAATCTTTATGGAGATGGTCAGTGTTGGCGCAACAGAAAACTTACTAATGGCAGCAACGCTGGCTGATGGTAAAACTGTACTTGAAAATGCCGCTCGCGAACCTGAAATTACCGATCTTGCTAATTGCTTAATTGCGATGGGTGCGAAGATCAGCGGTGCAGGCACTAGCCGTATCGAAATTGAAGGGGTTGAGTCACTATCGGGTTGTGAGTACAGCATTCTTCCTGATCGCATTGAAACAGGTACCTTCTTGGTTGCGGCGGCAATGGCTGGCGGTGAAGTGCTTTGTAAAAATACCGACCACCATAGTCTTGATCCTGTGATTGAAAAACTACGCGCTACCAATGCCTTGGTTGAAGTCACTGATAACAGCATTTATCTTGATATGCGTGGCCGCGAATTAAAAGCAGTTAATATTAAGACTATGCCACACCCGGGTTTCCCTACCGATATGCAAGCGCAGTTTACAGCTTTAAATGTGGTAGCTAAAGGCAGTGCAACCATCACAGAAACGATTTTTGAAAACCGTTTTATGCACGTACCAGAGTTACAGCGTATGGGCGCAAACATTCGCTTAGAAGGTAATACGGCAATTTGTGGGGATACAGAAAGCCTATCAGGCGCGCAAGTGATGGCAACTGATTTACGTGCTTCAGCGAGCCTTATTTTGACAGGGATCGTTGCTCAAGGTGAGACTATTGTTGACCGCATCTATCACGTAGACCGTGGTTATCAACGCATTGAAGATAAGCTGAGTGCGCTAGGTGCTAATATCAAGCGCCGTTCAAGCTAATCGCTAAGACTTCCAAAAAAGGCCTAACACTTGTTAGGCCTTTTTTGTATCTGTATTACCTAAGTAACTACTGCTCGTCTTCGAGTTCTGCAACAGTCACCATTACTTTTAAGATTTTGCCATTGCGATATACTTCAAACTCAAGTTCTTTTCCTGGCTCTGTATTGGCCAGTTTCTCGAGTACTTGTTGTGGGTTTGCTACTGAAATACCGCCAATTTTAACTACAATATCTGTTTCTCTAATACCTGCTTTCCAGGCTGGGCCAAATGGATCAAGTTGAGAAATACGCATACCTGCAACAGGCGTAAAGTTATCGCTAACATCTTTACCTGTACTATCAATGCCGGTGCCACTAAAGCCTAAATAGCCACGTACGACACGGCCATGCTTTATTAGTTTATCCATCACATCTTTGGCAATCGAGTAAGGCACCGCAAAGAAAATACCCTGAATATCGAGATTTTCATGAGTTTTAAATTGTGCCGAGGTAATACCGACTAAGTCACCTCTTGAATTGACTAACGCGCCACCTGAGTTGCCCACGTTAATCGCAGCATCCATCTGTAATAGGCTGCTGTAAGGGCTATCGATTAAGTTTTGTTTACCCGTCGCACTGATAATACCTTGGGTAATGGTTTGACCTAAGTTAAGCGGGTTACCTATCGCTAAAACAACATCACCTACACGTGGTTTAAATTTATCGTTCACTGGAATTTTTGGCAAATGCTCAGCGCTGATCTTTAACAGTGCTAAATCTGTTTGAGTATCAAAACCAATCACTTGTACATCATAAAAACGACGGCCATCAGCGAGCGTAACAATAATGAGGTCGGCATTTTTGATTACATGGTAGTTAGTCAAGATATAGCCGTCTTGGGTCATGATCACACCAGAGCCAAGAGCTTGAACGGTGTTTTGACGTTTATAGCGCGGTTGATTGGAAATGCTTTCTGAAAAAATAGTAACAACCGACGGCGCTGCTTTTTGTACTGCATCAGCAAAGCTCATATGTTCAGAGGATATCGCTGCAGGTAAATTCATATCTGGTAACAGTGTGCTACGAAGGCTTGGGCTAAATAAAACCACTAAAAAGGCAATGCCTAAACCAGTGAAAAGCGGTGGAAGGATAAATTTTAAAAGTTTCAGCACAGTATTCTTATTATCAGTGAGCAATCCCTTAATGATGGCACAAAAAAAATAACAGCGGCAAGCACCGCTGTTATTTTTTCATGATTTATCAACTAGGTTTACTGAATAAGTACGAAAATAAGCTCCCTACCTCGTTTAACACCTAGTACGATGTTACCTTTGGTATTTTCGATGATCTTATTCATGTCGCGGATTGTTTCAACGCGTTGACGGTTCACTTGCATGATCACATCACCTTCTTCAAGGCCGACACGAGCAGCTGGAGAACGCGCTTGTACGCCGGTTACTTCAACACCCTTACCATCACTCTTCTGGGTATTTTCTAATGTCGCTCCTTGGAAAGCTGGGTGCGTTTCTTCGCCAGCAGCAGTCGTTGCTGATGCACCATCTAATGTGACATTAACGGTTTTGATTTTGCCATCTCGGTAAATGCCCAGTTTTACTTTTTTGCCTTCGCCAAGGGTAGCAATTTTACTGCGTAATTCATGGAAACCACTAATTTCAGTACCATCAACGCTAATGATTACATCACCCGCTTTGATACCCGCTTTACTTGCTGCTGTATCATCCATTACTTGCATAACGTAAGCGCCTTGTTTTACGTCTAGCTGTTGTGCTTTAGCGAGGCCTGCATCAAGTGGTCGACCTGAAATACCCAGCGAGCCACGACGCACTTCACCGTGTTCGATGATCTGGTCAACAAGGTTTTTCATCATGGTAGATGGAATGGCAAAACCAATCCCCACATTACCACCTGATGCACCTAAGATAGCGGTGTTGATACCAATCAGTTCACCATTAAGGTTCACTAAAGCGCCGCCTGAGTTGCCTTGATTGATAGCTGCATCGGTTTGAATAAAGTCTTCATAGCCCTCTATATTTAAACCGCTACGGCCAAGGGCACTGACGATACCTGATGTTACAGTGTGACTTAGACCAAATGGATTACCAATGGCAACTGCGAAGTCTCCTACACGTAATTGATCTGAATCGGCAATTTTAAGCGCTGTTAAGTCTTCAGCATCAATTTGCAGCAAGGCAATATCTGACTCTTTATCACTACCAATTTTGGTCGCGTCATATTCGCGGCCATCTTCTAAGGTCACCACCATTTTTTCGGCATCTTCGATAACATGGTTATTAGTAACCACGTACCCTTCGTCTGCATCAATGATCACACCTGAGCCTAGGCCACTAAATTCACGCTTTTGACTGCCACCACGAGGAACACCAAAAAAGTCATCAAAAGGAGTCGCACGGCGGCGAACTTCTTTAGAGCCTGACACTTGAATACTCACCACACCCGGTGTGATCTGTTCAAGCATAGGCGCGAGGGTTGGCAATTGTTGACCATTTACAGCAACAGGAAGTTTTGCCATTGAAATTGCAGGGCTTAATAATAAGCTAGAAGATAAAATAGCAGCACTGATAACAGATAATTTCATTTTCATAGTCTGGGTTTACTCCACTTCAGAGATAAAGCAAAAACTAAAAAGGGCTGCTTAAGCAGCCCTTTTCTTGGTTTAGATATAAAGCTGTTATATCTAATGACTATGGGGTCAAAAAAAAGTTCATCAAGAGGCTTTAGAATGTTCTGAAACTTTCTCTGAGCCAGTGAACAAGCCCGTTTCACCAACAACATAGTCAGCAGGCTGAGCTTCAGCACTTGAACGATCGCCTCTGCGGTCTTGTAATGAGTTTTGTAATTGCTCAGTTGTTTCTTTAGAAAAGAACGGCTCATTTGGGTGCTGTTTTTTATCAGCAAGTAGCAGTTTATTTGTTTCTTCTACATGGTTCAGTAGCTGGTCGTAGTTATCTTTCATTTTAGATACTAGCTTACCTGTGCTCGCTAGATGATCAGCTACATCTTGACGATATTGTTCAAGTGCATTGTTAGCTTGCTCGACTTGTTGTTCTAGTTCGTCTTGCTTAAATTGTTTTTTGGTTACAAAAGCACCAATGAAGAATGCTGAAATTGCAACGATGATTAGAATACCTATCCAGGTAATTGTGCCCATAAATCTACCCCTTTGGGAAAAAATAACAAAAACAAATGCTTTAAAAGCATTTATAGTCCAATCATTATTAAAATATGCTTAATTTGATTGTGAAATCATACTGCGGGCTAATATACCCTGAGATACGATGCGTGTTAATATACTGTGCAAATTTAACTGTGTTTTATTGTAACGACCTATGACTCCTTGGCAGAAATACCAACAAGATTTACAACGTGAAGACTTTGTTCATGATGCAGCGCAAGAAAATGCAGTGCGCCATTTGCAAAGACTCTATGATGACCTAACGGCAGACAAACCGGCCGCGAAGGGGTGGTTTGCCAAACTATTCTCTAAAGATAGCACGCCAAGTATAAAAGGGCTGTATTTTTGGGGCGGAGTAGGTAGAGGTAAGACCTATTTAGTTGATACGTTCTACGAAGCTTTACCTACTGATCGTAAGATGCGTGTGCACTTTCACCGTTTTATGCATCGCGTGCATGATGAGCTGAAAAAGTTAAAAAATACCAGTAATCCATTAAATGTGGTTGCAGATATCTTTAAATCAGAAACAGATATTATCTGTTTTGATGAATTTTTTGTGCAAGATATCACTGATGCAATGCTGCTAGGTGGTTTGATGGAAGCCTTATTTGAGTGCGGCATTGTGCTGGTAGCTACGTCAAACATCGTGCCTGATGAGCTGTATCGAAACGGTTTGCAACGTGCACGTTTCTTACCAGCAATTGAGTTGGTAAAAGCCAACACCGAAATTGTTAATGTAGACTCGGGGGTTGATTATCGCTTACGTACCCTTGAGCAAGCCGAAATTTTCCATAGTCCGCTTGATAAGCAAGCTGATGATAATTTATTTGAATACTTCGATAAGTTGTCACCTGAGCCGGGTGTGCTCGATAAAGAAATTGAAATTGAAGGGCGGATGATCAAAACCCGTAAAGTGTCTGACTGTATTGCTATGTTTGAGTTTAGTGAACTATGTGAAACAGCCCGCAGCCAAGTTGATTACATGGAAATAAGCCGACTTTATAACACGGTGATTTTGTCGAACGTAAAAGCTCTTGGGCAAGCCAATGATGATGCCGCACGTCGTTTTATCGCGTTAGTGGATGAATTCTACGAGCGTCATGTTACGCTGATTATCTCTGCTGAAAAGCCAATAACCGAGCTATATAGCGAAGGTAACTTAAATTTTGAATTTAAGCGCTGTATTAGCCGACTACAAGAAATGCAATCGTTAGAATACTTAGCAAAAGAGCATTTAGCGTAGTAGAGCTGTCAGCTTTCAGCCGAACGGTGTTGAATGTAAGGCGCGCCAAGCAAGCGTGACGCCTACGATTGATGTAGGCGTGAAATTTATTTCGCGCGCACTTAGCTGATAGCCGATTTTCTCGAATAAAAAACAACCATCATATAGCAATGTGGTTCAAGTGCTGGTATACTCCCGCGTCTGCCACGTTGCGTTCTATTGCCAGATATTAGTTTAGCCTCTAATTGATGGCTCAAAGTCTTAAACTCGAAGGGGTTAAAGCATTCAACTTAGAGCGGTAATTAATAATAATTACCTGTGGTTTTAATTAAAAAACATTGGATTTTAATAAATGAAAACGTTTGTTGCTAAGCCAGAAACAGTAAAACGTGACTGGTACGTAGTTGACGCTGAAGGTAAAACTTTAGGTCGCATCGCTACTGAAATCGCTCGTCGCCTACGCGGTAAGCATAAAGCTGAATACACTCCTCACGTAGATACTGGTGATTACATCATCGTTATCAACGCTGAGAAAGTTACTGTTACTGGTAATAAAGCAAAAGACAAAATGTACCACGCACACACTGGTTTCCCAGGTGGTCTTAAGTCTACTACTTTCGACAAGCTTCAAGCTGCAAAGCCTGAAATGATCATCGAAAAAGCTGTTAAAGGCATGTTGCCACGTGGTCCTTTAGGCCGCGCAATGTACCGTAAACTTAAAGTTTACTCAGGTACTGAGCACAACCATGCTGCACAACAGCCTCAGGTTCTAGACATTTAAGGAGCACTATCATGGCAAATCAATACTACGGTACAGGTCGTCGTAAAAGTTCAAGTGCTCGCGTATTCTTACGCCCAGGCACTGGTAACATCGTAATCAACAAGCGCTCTCTAGAAGAGTACTTCGGTCGTGAGACTGCTCGCATGGTTGTTCGTCAAGCACTAGAGCACGTAGAAATGACTGAAAAGTTTGACCTACACATCACTGTTTCAGGTGGTGGTACAACTGGTCAAGCTGGTGCTATCCGTCACGGTATCACTCGTGCACTTATGGAGTTTGACGAGTCTCTACGTCCTACACTTCGTAAAGCAGGTTTCGTTACACGTGATGCACGTAAAGTTGAGCGTAAGAAAGTGGGTCTTAAGAAAGCACGTAAGCGTCCACAATTCTCAAAACGTTAATATTTACGTTTATCAGAATACCAAAAACCCAGCTTCGGCTGGGTTTTTTGTTTTTGGAGCTGTCAGCTTTCAGACGTCAGTTTTTAGCAGATCGAGAGGGGGTTCCATTATTTATGCTTTTAAACAACAATAGCTTTACATTCATTTCTCGGGTTTTAAGCTTTTGATAGCTGAAGTACAAAAACCTACCTTTTTTCGTTCGATATTTAACCGCTGTTAATAATTAGTGCGTATTACAGTAAAAAAACTTCAAGATTTAGCAAAATTAGCTTAAATCCATCAGTTAATTGATGAAATTTTTTGCTACAATTGGGGGGCAAGTAATGTGAGTGAGTTCAACAACAGCTAATGCAGAATTCTGTTTCCTCTTAGTGAGGTTGATCTTGGTCAGTATATTGTTTTTTTATATGCGTTATCATAACCAGCGGCTTCATACTCGAGCTAACCTAAATTAATAATTCATTAAATAGGGTTTATTCGAGCATGAGACTGTGAATAACCTTGTTTTAATCAAGGGTTTTAATTATGATCGCGTCTATTTTGAAATTTCTAAAAATTAACCTGCTGTAACTGATGTTCTCAATATGGCAAGTGTTGGGAATCATAGTGGAGATAAGTGGATGAGCAATGCGCCTGTAGACAATGGCCGACGTCGCTTTTTAACCATAGCTACCTCTGTTGTTGGTGGTGTTGGTGCGGCTGGGGCTGCTGTTCCTTTTATTGCGTCTTGGAATCCAAGTGAGCGAGCTAAATCTGCGGGTGCGCCTGTAGAAGTAGATATCAGCAAGCTTGAGCCAGGACAATTAATACGTGTTGAGTGGCGAGGAAAACCTGTTTGGGTTATTAATCGTACACCAAGAATGCTTGAACAGATGAAAGAACATGAAGGTCAACTTCGTGATCCTGCGTCTGAAGAGCCTCAACAACCTGAATCATCAACCAATGAATATCGTTCGCAACGTCCTGAGATCTTCGTTGCTGTTGGTATTTGTACGCACTTAGGTTGTTCTCCTAGCTTCCTACAAGGTGGCTTTGGTGAGAAAGTAGAGGGCACAGATGACGGTTTCTTCTGTCCGTGTCACGGTTCTAAATTTGATATGGCTGGTCGTGTATTCCAATCTGTACCTGCACCATTAAATCTAGAAATTCCTCCGTATACCTTCCTTGATGACACGACTATTCTAGTCGGTGAAGAAAAAGGAGTGGCGTAATGTTTGGTAAAATTATTGGTTGGATCGACGATCGTATTCCAATGACACGTGTTTGGAACATGCATATTGCACAGTATCCAGCACCAAAAAACTTTAACTTCTGGTACTTCTTTGGCTCTCTAGCCATGTTAGTACTTGTTAACCAAATCGTAACTGGTATCTGGTTAACAATGAACTTCGTACCATCTGCTGAAGGTGCTTTCGCATCGGTAGAATACATCATGCGTGATGTTGAATACGGTTGGTTACTTCGTTACCTTCACTCAACAGGTGCATCAGCGTTCTTTATCGTTGTATACCTGCACATGTTCCGTGGCATGATCTACGGTTCTTACCAAAAACCACGTGAATTACTGTGGTTATTCGGTATGTTCATCTTCTTAGCGCTTATGGCTGAAGCTTTCATGGGTTACTTACTTCCTTGGGGACAAATGTCTTTCTGGGGTGCACAGGTAATCATTTCACTATTCGGTGCGATTCCGGTTATTGGTGATGATTTAACGCTTTGGATCCGTGGTGACTACGTAATTTCTGGTGCTACGCTTAACCGCTTCTTTGCACTACACGTAATTGCATTACCTTTAGTAATCGTTATCTTAGTATTCTTACACATTGTTGCACTACACGAAGTGGGTTCAAACAACCCAGATGGTGTTGAAATCAAGCGTAAGAAAGGCACTGTAGCTGAAGAAGATAAGCCTAAATTCAAATTCCACGAGTATTACACCAACAAGAAAGACATTGTTGATGCAATCCCGTTCCACCCTTACTACACAGTAAAAGATATTGTGGGTGTGGTTGGTTTCTTAATCTTATTCTGTTGGGTTGTATTCTTTATGCCTGCGATGAATGGTTTCTTCTTAGAAGCGCCAAACTTCGAAGCAGCTAACCCTCTGAAAACACCAGAGCACATTTTCCCAGTTTGGTACTTTACGCCATTCTACGCAATCCTACGTGCAATCCCTAACAAGTTAATGGGGGTTGTGGCGATGGGTGCATCTATCGTAGTGCTTGCGTTACTACCTTGGATTGACCGTGGTTCGGTTCGCTCTATTCGTTATCGTTGTGGCTTACACAAGTTAAACATCGCACAATTCGTGGTAACTTTCGTTATCTTGGGTTGGGTTGGTGCTACACCACAAACTGATTTCAAAACGCTGTTATCGCAAATCACGACTGTGACATACTTCATGTTCTTCGTATTGTTATTTGTTTACAGCAAGAATGAGAAAACTAAGCCATTACCAACGAGGTTGACGAAATGATGAAAAAGCTAATTATCGGTTTATTCGCATTGTTGCCATCGTTGACAATGGCAGCAGGTCCTTCGGTTCCTTTAATGGATGCGAACATTGACCTTAAAGATAACGCATCTTTACAGCGCGGTGCTAAATTGTTCATGAACTACTGTCTTGGTTGTCACCAAATGCAGTATCAACGTTATGAGCGTACGTTCCGCGATATCGGTATTCCTACTGAGATTGGTCAAGAGCAACTAATTTTTGATGGCTCAAAAGTAGGTAGCCACATCAAAAATGCGATTGATAAAGATGACGCAGCTAAATGGTTTGGCGCAGCGCCACCGGATCTTACGCTTGTAGCGCGAGTTCGTGGTACTGACTGGATCTATACTTACCTGAAGTCATTCTATAAAGATGAATCTCGTCCGTTTGGCGTAAACAACGTTGTTTTCCCATCGGTAGGTATGCCACACGTTCTTCAAGAACTACAAGGCTTACCAACACCAATCACTGAAGAAGTGGAAGAACATGGTCACACAGTGACTAAAGTTGTTGGCGTTGAGACAGATGGTTCTGGTGAAATGAGTGTTGACGAGTACGATCGTGCTGCTCGTGACTTAACTAACTTCTTAGCTTACGTTGGCGAGCCGTCACGTTTAGAGTCAGAAGCGTTAGGTCTAAAGGTAATTGGTTTCCTAGTGATTCTATTTATCTTGGCATTCATGCTGAAGAAAGAATACTGGAGAGATGTTCACTAATCCTGGGCATTTTGAAAGGTAGTTTTGTGATAGGGGCTTAAGCCCCTATTGCTGTTTTTGTAATATAATGGAGGTAGGCATGGCCGTAGCTGCCAATAAGCGCCCTGTAATGACCCTGTTTTCTGGTGCTAACTGTATGTATAGCCATCAAGTACGTATCGTACTTGCTGAAAAAGGTGTAAGTGTTGACATTCACCTGGCTGAAAAGGATAACCTGCCAGAAGCACTTCATGAGATTAACCCTTACGGTACAGTACCAACACTGATCGATCGTGAGCTTGGTTTATATCAGGCAAACATCATCATGGAATACCTTGATGAACGTTTCCCTCATCCTCCACTAATGCCAGTTTATCCGGTTATGCGTGGCCGTAGTCGTCTGATGATGCATCGTATCGACACGGATTGGTATAGCCTAGCTAACAAAATCACTAGCGGTAGCAGCGAAGCTGCGCAAGCACGTAAAGAGCTGACAGAAGCGTTACTTGCAATTGCACCAATCTTCTCTGAAGCACCTTACTTCATGAGCGAAGAGTTCAGCTTAGTTGATTGTTACTTAGCACCACTACTTTGGCGTTTACCTGAGCTTGGCATTGAGCTTAATGGTGCAGGCGCGAAAGAGCTTAAAGAATACATGTTGCGTTTATTTGAGCGTGAATCATTCCAAGCTTCACTAACTGAAGCAGAGCGTGAGATCCGTTTATAATGACGCCTAATCGTCCTTATTTACTACGCGCTTTCTTTGATTGGATTGTTGATAATCAGTGCACACCACACTTAGTGGTTAACGCTGATTTTCCTGCTGTACAAGTACCAACACAGTTTGTGCAAGACGGTCAGATCGTTTTGAACATTAGCCCATCAGCGGTAACACAATTTGCAATGGACAACCAACAGCTTAGCTTTAATGCGCGCTTTGGTGGCCAACCAATGCAAGTGTACGTACCTATGGGTGCTGTGCTCGCAATTTATGCACGTGAGAATGGTGAAGGGACTGTATTTACTGCAGAAGAATTCATCGAGGACGAAGACGATTTTGCTCCGGTATTAGAAAGTGTTGAAACACCTGACGATATTACGCCAGATGATGAACCACCTGCTAAACCAGAGAAGAAAAAAGGTGCTCACTTACGAGTGATTAAGTAACCTTAGTCAGACAAAAGAAAACCCGCTATTTAGCGGGTTTTTTATTATTAATTAACTATTTAGCGTTACAGATATTCAAACACTTTAATAACACGTTCAACGCCTGATACGTTACGTGCTACATCAACCGCCAAATTCGCTTCAGAATCGCTCACTAAGCCCATTAAAAAGACTTCGCCATTCTCTGTTACTACTTTGATGTTATTGCTACTGATGCTTTCTGTGGTGAGCAATTGCGTTTTCACTTTAGAAGTTAACCAAGAGTCGTGCGTTTGCGTACTCATACCAATATTTGAACCAATGCGAATTTGGTTGTGGATTTTACGAATGCCATCAACGCCTTCAATAGCGCGTTGTGCTTCGTCTTTCATTTCTGGGTTAGCAACTTGGCCAATCATAAGCACAATGCCATTAACGCTAATGACGTTAACGTTGGCAAATTTATGTAGTCGCTCATTTTCGCTAATAGCGATAGAGCTTTTAATTTCGATGTTGTTATCGTCGATTTGTGAACCGATTGTGCGGCGATCATTCGCGGCAGTTACAGCGCCCGCTGTACCGGCGACAACGGCAGCTGCACAGCCTTGCAGCAATAAAACGGTACTAATAACAATTAAAGACTGTTTAAACATTAATTTTCTTCCTGTGGGAATAAGGTTAAATCGATAAGTTCACTGAGGCAGTGCAAATTCACTAAATGCGACTCAACGATACGGCTTGGGCGCTTTGATGGCACACGAATTTCAACGTCATTTGGGCCAAGTAAGCCAACTAATTCACCACCGTCATCACCAACAAGCACAATCACTTTCATATCACGAGTCAGTGCCGCTTCAACTGCTGAGATAATTTGCTTTTCATTACCATTGACTGCAATTGCTAATAAAAGGTCGCCTTGCTGAGCAAATGCACGAATTTGTCGTGCAAAGGTTTCGTGCTCATCGTTATTGGCTGCTGCGCCTAAGTTAACTTGATCTTGTGCAAGCGCAACTGCGGGTAGGCAAGGGCGCTCGGTTTCATAAAAGTTAATTAATAGCCCTGCCATGTGCTGTGCCAACATATGACAGCTAGGAGTGCCACAACATAGCAGCTTATTGCCGTTAATGAGGCTTTGTGCAATGGTGAATGCTGCTGATTCAAGTGCGCTTGGCAGTACTTCACCTGCCGCTATTTGAACTTGAATATTTTCAGTAAAGATTTTTTTTATCGTTTCTTGCATAACCTACCAAATTAAGCCGACGCCAAACGGCGTTAGTAAACATTTTTAAACCAGTTTAGGGTGCTGTTAAGCTCACCTGTTATAGCGACATAATCTATCCGCATAGACTGGTTTGAGATTTTTTTCTCGGCAAGATAATGGCTAATCGTGCGCCTTAATCGTTGCTGCTTTTGTTTGCTGAGCGCATAGTTTGCGCCACCACGCAAGGCGTTTTTTCTAAATTTTACTTCTACAAATACCAGCGTTTGCCCGTCACGCATTATTAGGTCTAGCTCACCGTATTTACATAAGTAATTGCGTTCAATGGCTTTTAAACCATGTTGTATTAAATATTGTTCAGCCTGTTTTTCGTAATACAGGCCTTTTTCGCGGCTATTTTGCCATAATTGCTTAAACCAAGACATAGCTTCATCCTTGAGCTATTACTACGTTTTAAAAAGATTATTCAGCAGCGTTAATTCCAAAGGCAGATTGCATAAATAATGGAATTGGTTGCTCAGTCGCTAAATCAACCGCAATAATTTGTTTATTCTTGTACTGTGCCCAATCTAAAGTGCGCGTAACATAGCCATTGCTGGCAATGCTCAGTTGACCACTGATACCACTAAAGCGTTTACCTTGCACCATGCTTAATTGCTTCACATCACCTAGCATACTGGCTGCATCGAATGCCATGGCAAATAAGCGCTGGCTTATATCTGCGTTTTCTGGCCATAAACTTTCGTATTGCTGGCGTAAATTGTGTTGTTGAATTTGACCATCAAGCATCCAAGGTAGTTCCGTAAAATAAAGGCCATCTAAATCGCCTTTGTCGGTTCTATCGATTTGCTTACTGTGGCTTTTTGAGCTGGCATAAAGCGGAATACGCTCAGCAAAAGTACTTACGTTTACGTCTAAATAGGGCTTGATTAAACGCGTTTCAGTAGCATCACCTAAAATATAAATCACATCAATATCGCTGCGCGAGCGAGTTTCACTTTCAACTTCTTGCTTGAATAACGATTTGGCAACTTTAATACGCTCTTTGCTTTGGTCTACTTCAAGTAAGCCAGTGATTGTTTTCGGCATGTCGTCTTTACCAGAGTAAAGCCCAATTTGAGGTTTAACTTCGCTGTAGCGTTGCCACTGCGTATTGAAGTATTCAACTAGGCGTTGGCCGTTACTATTATTTGGTGCTAGCAGCATCGGCTTTTGATAGCCCGCTGTTAAAAATCGCTCCAGTGCTTGCTGAACTTCATGTTCAGGACTTAAAGCAAAGAAAAAGTGCTGCTGTGAAATTCGCTCACCATCAAAGGTGTTTAAATGCATCACTGGGTAATCAACTAGTGTTTGAGCGTTGGTTAGCTTTTCGATATTAGTTTTTAATAAAGGGCCGATAACAAAATCAGCATTAAATTCGCTGAGTTTAAGTGTAATTTCAGCGGCTGATAGCGACTCATCAATAAATAATGTTTGTTCTAATGATTTTCCATCTAAGGCAGCAAGCACACCTGCTTTTAGTGCATCACCTAATCGCTCATTGGC
Organism: Pseudoalteromonas sp. S2721; assembly: GCF_005887425.1. NCBI lineage: Bacteria > Pseudomonadati > Pseudomonadota > Gammaproteobacteria > Alteromonadales > Pseudoalteromonadaceae > Pseudoalteromonas > Pseudoalteromonas sp. S2721. The sequence goes on along the minus strand of NZ_PNCZ01000008.1, from coordinate 45,999 downwards.
GCCTGATTGAGGGAGTAGTACTGCGAGGCGGTTTACATTTAAAGGTTCAATTTGTACTAGCTCTGTTACCTTTTTAGGCAGCACCTCAGCTGCTGGGTGACCCGGGTAGCGACGCAGCCAGTTGTTCATTGCTTGATGAAGCTCAACAGGCGCACCTAAATACACTTGATGATAAAGCGCTAAATTGACCCAACCTTGTTGCACCACAGAGCCACGATTAAAACGCTCAAGTGCGTACGATGAAAGCTGGGTTAGGCTTTGCCATAAATCTTTGTTTAGATTGGCAACGATAAAATTGTTTTCGCTGCTAAGTGTTGATGCTTTAAAAAAGAAAGGCATTGCCCGTTTTGGCATACCTTGCGATGCATAAACGCGCGCAGTTAAATATTGGTGCCATGCTTGATGTTCAGGCTGGCTTAACTGCGGCTCGAGCTGCTGTAACTGAGCTAAAGCTAAATCACTTTTGCCTTGATGCTCTTGTGCAAGAGCAATGTAAAGTTTGTTTTGAATTTGGTCTACACTTGGGGTCGCTTCTAGTTCAAGGCAGACTTTTTCTAGTAGTGCCCAGCGCTCCTCACTGATAGCCGCATCACGCGCAGTGTATAAAAGCTGTATTTTATCTGCGCCTTGACGATTTAGCGCTGCTTGGTACATAGATTGTGCGTCGGTTAGCTGTGATAGGGCAATACTCGATTGGCCCGATTGATTTTCTGCACTATTTCGAGGTTTTTCGGTTGTGCTACAAGCCGATAACCCTGACAATACAATTAATAGACTAACAAGTTTAAGTCGCACAATGATTTCCCGATACGTTAACGCGATTTGCTTATATTACTGACTGACGCAGGAGACCTCAATGTTAAATGAGGACAATTCAGATAAAATCGGCACTCTTTACATTGTTGCCACGCCTATTGGTAACTTTGATGACATCAGCCAGCGTGCCATCCAAACCCTATCTGAGGTTGACTTAATAGCCGCTGAAGATACTCGTCACACAGGAAAGTTGTTAAGCCATTTTAATATCAAAGCAAAAACCTTTGCTTTACATGACCATAATGAGAAACAAAAAGCGCAACAAATTGTAGATTGGTTAGAGCAAGGAATGAATATTGCGCTGGTATCTGACGCCGGCACGCCACTTATTAGCGACCCAGGTTATGCGGTGGTTAATTTATGCCGTGAACAAGGCGCGCACGTCACGCCGGTGCCGGGGGCATGTGCTGCAATTACCGCGGTGTGTTGTTCTGGTTTACCAACAGATCGTTTTCAGTTTATTGGTTTTACACCTGCAAAGAGTAAAGCAAGGCAGACCTTTTTCATTGAAGCGGTAAACTCAGGCATTACTAGCATTATGTATGAAAGCACCCACCGTATCATGGCGAGCCTTGATGATTTAGAAATAGCACTTGGTGCAGAGCAGCCAGTGGTGTTCGCCAAAGAGCTCACCAAAACCTTCGAAACCTTTTTCAATGGCACGGTTGCCGAGTTAAAACAGTTTTTAACGGATGATCCCACTAAGCAGCGCGGTGAAATCGTATTGATGTTACCGGGTAAAGCGAAGCAAAGTGACGATATTCCAGAAGATGCGCGCCGTATGCTCGGTTTACTTGAAGCCGAAATGCCACTGAAAAAAGCCTGTGGTGTTGTGGCTGAGTATTTTGGTTTGAAGAAAAATGCACTTTATAAAGCAATTATTGACGAAAAAGACTAATTCTTTACTGCATAGACGTGCGCGCTCAGGTATACTGCGCGCCGAGTCAGCCGAGATAATCGCTGCCTGCAACGAAAATGCGCAGGGGGAGGAAAGTCCGGGCTCCACAGGGCAGGGTGCCAGCTAACGGCTGGGGGGCGCGAGCCTACGACAAGTGCAGCAGAGAGGAGACCGCCAACTTCGGTTGGTAAGGGTGAAAGGGTGCGGTAAGAGCGCACCGGGCCACTGGTAACAGTTGGTTGCAAGGTAAACTCCACCCGGAGCAAGACCAAATAGGGTTCTATCATTTTAAATAATGAACGCGTGGCCCACGTGAGAACCGGGTAGGTTGCTTGAGCCATAGAGCAATTTATGGCCTAGACGAATGATTATCCACGACAGAACCCGGCTTATTGGCTGACTCACCAAATCATATTAAAGCCCGTAGTGAATGCTACGGGCTTTTTTCTTTCTATATCTTTACGTAATTAAGAAAACCCACTCCGCGCATACAAAACAGCGGCTTATTGGCTGACTCACCAAATTTAAAGAAAGCCCACAGTGAAAACTGTGGGCTTTTTGCTTTTTGAGCGGAGAAAAACCACTCCGCTCAATATTCAAAATGAATCATCATTCTTTGCTCTTTAATCTCGATTGCCCCTTTAAGTTGTTTAACCATTCTCTGCAATCTAGGAATATTTCTTAGGCTTACTAAGAAAGTCACTCATTATCATAACGGCTTGTTCTTCATATCCTTTAAGTCTGATTTACTTTTGCTTAAAGGATTGAAAGTGAGTGTTATTGAGGGCAGTACTAAGGAATTTGGCAATACGACTATTCTACTTCATAGCTTGGGTTCTTCTTGTTATAGAATCGAATGGTATAGCCGGATGACGGGCGCATCGACGAGTTTAGCGAGGCTCACGCAAGGCAAGTACGTTGTTATTCGTAAATGGGCGCAAGTTAAAAATATGGCCGATGTTTCGAGTGAATTTAGTAGTCGAAATAGTGCGTTGATACACTTTTTAAATAACGTTGATATTGTTAAATCCCATGATGACTGGATCAGTGCCGCTAAGCAGCATTGTCTAAATTTGTTTGTTGAAAATGAAGGGCTAAAACCAGTTACTAAAGCGAGTTTCCCTAAACCGAGGTTGCAAGGAGCAATAAGGAAAAGAAGTTGTTGTGAAATCGAAATTGGGTGAAAGGGAAATTGCTCAGGGCTTACTATTGCAGCTAGTTGGTAACCAGGCCGAAATTCAATTAACTAACTCAAAAAAGAAATATTTTTCAAATCAAGTGTATATAAGGTAGGTATTAAGCTGGTAGTTTAACTACCAGCTAATAAAACTTGAACTACAACCAAATCTTTTGTAACTCTGGCCATTGCTTTTCAAATTGTGCACTGGGTTTTGCTTTAAAGTCGCTGCGCACGAATTGGTTCATCTTACCTTCTACATAGGCGAGTAAGAAGTTGGCTAGGGTGCTTTCGTCTGACTGAAATGCTTTACCTTCGCGCAGTTTGCGCTCGCGTAGCACTTGCTTGAACTGAGTTTCTAGCTTTTCAAATAAGCCTTGTACACGCTCACGTAAACGCTCTTGCTCACCTTGTAAGGCATCACCGGTCAAAATGCGGGTAATGCCCGGGTTTTTCTCGGCGAAGGCTAACAATAACAGCAAAATATTGTAGACACGTGTTTGGCTTTCTTTCTCATTTTCTAAAATGAGGTTAATGCGTGATAACAGGGTATCTTCAATAAACTCGATTAGGCCCTCAAACATCCGTGCTTTACTCGGAAAATGACGATATAACGCAGCTTCAGACACACCTACCTCAGCCGCGAGCTTTGCGGTGGTGATACGTTGACCTGGGCTGGTTTCTAACATTTGTGCGAGTGCTTGCAGAATCTGCTCTTTGCGATTACTTCTTTTTGTCGCAGGCATGACCATTCCTTTCTTATAATTTATTACTTGCGCTGTTGGGAGTCAGACAAGCCATTTTTTGTGCAAATGAGTGGCTTATGTTAATGTTTTATTCAGTTTCTTTCCAGCATTTTTACAAACGCTTGGCAAGCTCAGTCATTACGCTCATGGCTAAATCTTTTTTACTTCCCATTGCTAAATCTAGCTGCTCATTGTGCCAGAAGAGTGTTAAAGCATTATGATCAGAATTAAAGCCAAGGCCTTCTTTTGATACGTCATTTGCGCAGATCATATCGAGATTTTTGTTCTTTAACTTACCTTGTGCATAGCTTGCAACATCTTGAGTTTCTGCCGCAAAGCCAACGGTATAAGGGCGGTTTTCTCTAAGTGTTGCGACATTAGCGATGACATCTGGGTTCTTAACTAAAGTAAGGGTTAGTTCATCGCCTTGCTTTTTCATCTTTTGCTCATGAATTGCAGCTGCACGGTAATCAGCCACTGCTGCACAGCCGATAAAAGCATCCGATTGCGCGGCCAGTTCCATTGAGGCGGTAAGTAATTGCTCAGCACTTTCTATATTAGTAAGCAGGGCATTAGCAGGTGCTTTAATTGTTACGGGGCCTGAAATCAGATTTACCTTTGCACCTAGCGCAAGTGCAGCTTCTGCAAGGGCATAACCCATTTTGCCTGAGCTGTGGTTAGAGATATAACGAACCGGGTCGAGGGCTTCTCGGGTTGGTCCTGCAGTAATCGTGATGGTTTTGCCTGCAAGTAATGGCTCTACTTCAGGTTGTGTACAAAGCGCGACTAACTCATGAGGCTCTAACATGCGTCCTGCGCCTACATCACCACAGGCTTGCTCGCCTTTACCTGGGCCCCAAATAGCCACGCCACGCTCATTAAGTGTGGCAAGGTTTGCTTGTGTAGCAGGGTGGGCATACATTTGTTGGTTCATGGCAGGTGCAACCGCCACTTTTGCAGGGGTAGCCAGTAGTAGGGTCGTCAGTAAGTCATCTGCAATACCCATGGCCATTTTCGCTAAAATATTACTGGTTGCAGGGGCGACTAAAATAAGGTCTGCCCATTTGGCAAATTCGATATGACCCATTGCGGCTTCTGCTGCTGGGTCGAGTAATGAATCAGAAACAATCTCACCGCTTACCGCTTGCATTGTTAAAGGAGTAATAAAGTGTTTGGCTGAGTCGGTCATGACGACTTTTACTTCACAGCCTTGATCTTTTAAACGGCGAACAAGTTCTGCGCATTTATAGGCTGCAATACCACCACTCATACCTAACAGGATTTTTTTATTTACTGATTTTGTCATTACGTGAAATTTAACCTTTGTCGATATGGGCTAACGATAGCAAATCTTTACCGATAGCATGAAGTTTTCTTTTCTACAGACAGGAAAAAACTAAATTTTATAGTACAGTTTAATATATGGAATAGTTGTTTTAAGGATGAAGCAATGCCATTAACCGATTTACCTTTATCAGCAAGGCCGCGGGAGAAGTTACTTGCCCAAGGTGCCAAAGCACTCTCAGATGCAGAGTTATTAGCAATATTCTTACGAACCGGTGTGCCGGGCATGAATGCCATTGAACTGGCTGAGCATCTGCTCGATATTAATAGTACGCTGCATGACTTATTTAATGCATCTGAACAAGAGTTTTGCGCTCAAAAGGGTTTAGGGGCTGCTAAGTATGTGCAGCTTCAAGCAGTGCTTGAATTAAGCCGGCGCTATATGCTTGAGCAATGTAAGCGCGAGGCGTTATTTACTTCGCCACAAGCCGTGTATGACTATTTAACTATTCAGTTACGTGGCTTACAGCAGGAAGTATTTATGGTGCTGTACTTAGATAGTCAAAACCAGTTGATTAAAGACGAAGTACTTTTTTACGGCACTATTAATGCCGCGTCTGTGTACCCCCGTGAAGTGGTTAAAGCAGCGCTGCGTAATAATGCGGCGGCACTAATACTTGCTCATAACCACCCAAGTGGAGTTGCTGAACCTAGTCAGGCCGATAAATTGATCACCACTAAATTGCAGCAAGCTTTAGCCTTAGTCGATATAAATGTGCTGGATCACATCATAGTGGGTGGTGAAAATTGTGTTTCGTTTGCCGAAAGAGGGCTTATATAGAGCCAACTGTATTAGAGAGTGTGTTAAAAATGAGCAGTTTAGGGCGATTTTAGAAATTAGTTTAATTTAAATGCAGTTTTTACTTTCCCTAAGGGCATTCGATCTTTATAATTAGCCGCTATCAAATTTACACATGAGCTGATTGGATAAGATCTGTTACTTGATCTTTGCCTGTATAAGCTGTATAAAGAGCGCCCTTCGATTTATCCCGGGGCACAAATACTGGCCTAAGGGAAAATTAAGCTCGAGCGAAGTTATTGGAGATATATAGACATGTCTAAAGTATGTCAAGTTACAGGTAAGCGTCCAGCGGTTGGTAATCACCGTTCACACGCGAGAAACGCGACTAAACGTCGTTTCCTACCTAACCTACAAACTCACCGTTTTTGGGTTGAAAGTGAAAAACGTTTTGTAACACTACGCACTACTACTAAAGGTATGCGTATTATCGATAAAAAAGGCATCGACGCGGTTCTTACAGAAATCCGTGCTCGTGGCGAAAAAGTTTAAGGAACTGAATCATGCGCGATAAGATCCGTTTAGTTTCAACTGCTGGTACTGGTTTTTTCTACACTACCGACAAGAACAAGCGTAACATGCCTGAAAAAATGGAAATCAAAAAATACGATCCTAAAGCTCGTAAACACGTGATTTTCAAAGAAGCTAAAATCAAGTAATTTTAGTTTTCAGAATATCAAAAACCCAGCCTCGGCTGGGTTTTTTGTTTTTAGCGTTTAGAAAATCTTAATAGGGCACAATAATCTAGCTTGGCTTGCTGTTTTATCTTGCTTAATTATCAATCTAAGCGTAAAATGCGCGCTCATTTCGGCTTATTAAATTTAATTCCTTGCCTTAAACCGACTGGCCGAAACGGTAGAAGGCTCTATTAACCGTAAGGAATATCCATGCGTCATTACGAAATCGTATTCATGGTTCACCCTGATCAGAGTGAGCAAGTACCTGGTATGATCGAACGTTATACTGGTTCTATCACTGAAGCTGGTGGTACTATCCACCGTCTTGAAGACTGGGGCCGTCGTCAATTGGCTTACCCAATCGACAAGCTTCACAAAGCTCATTATGTTCTTATGAACGTTGAAGCACCTACTGAAGTAATCAGCGAGCTAGAAACTACTTTCCGCTACAACGATGCAGTGCTTCGTAACTTAGTTATGCGTACTAAAGACGCTGTAACTGAAGCATCTCCTCTTGCGAAAGAAGAGAAGAAAGAAGCACCAGCTGCTTAATCGTTTTGAGTTCAAGCATGGCGCTTGCAGTTGAGACAAAAAGATGAGCCAACCGCTTAATCCTTATATGAATCAGCTGACACTATCTGGGGTTGTTTGTAAAACACCTAAATATAGTCAAAGCCCTGCTGGTATACCGCATTGTATTTTTGTTCTTGAACATAAATCGATGCAAGTTGAAGCAGACCTTAACCGTAATAGTTATGTCAGGCTTCAAGTTGTTGCCAGCGGCACGCCAATGCAACAACAAACTCAACAATTGCACGTTGGGCAACAAGTGCAAGTGACGGGGTTTTTAAACCGTCACGAGGGCCGAAACGGCTTAAGCCAATTGGTCTTGCATGCTCAACATATAGAAAGAATTTTTTGAGGAATTTTACTCATGGCACGTTATTTCAGACGTCGTAAGTTCTGCCGCTTCAAAGCGGAAGGCGTACAACAAATCGATTATAAAGATCTAGCTACTCTTAGAAACTATGTTACAGAAAGTGGCAAAATCGTACCTAGCCGTATCACAGGTACTAGCGCTAAATATCAGCGTCAGCTAGCAACTGCTATCAAGCGTGCTCGCTACTTAGCCCTTCTTCCATACACTGACTTACATAAGTAAGCAGCGGATTAACAGTTTTTAAAAGGTGTAGAGACATGCAAGTTATTCTACTAGACAAGATCGCAAACCTAGGTGGCCTAGGTGACCAGGTTGTAGTTAAATCTGGCTTCGCACGTAACTTCCTTTTCCCACAAGGTAAGGCAGTTCCTGCAACTAAAGCTAACATCGAAACTTTCGAAGCACGTCGTGCTGATTTAGAAGCTAAGATCGCTGAAGATCTAGCTGCTGCTCAAGCTCGCGCTGACAAGTTAGAAGCATTAGCTGAAGTTACACTAGTTTCTAAAGCTGGTGACGAAGGCAAGTTATTCGGTTCTATCGGTACTCGCGACATCGCTGAAGCTATTTCAGCTGTTGGCGTTGAAGTTGCTAAATCAGAAGTTCGTTTACCTCTAGGTACTATCCGTGAGACTGGCGAATTTGACGTAGCAATCGCGGTACACTCAGACGTATCGGCTACTATCAAAGTAATCGTTATCGCTGAAGCTTAATAGCAATATTAAGTAAAAAAAGCCGCACTTAGGTGCGGCTTTTTTGTGCCTGAAATTTATAAATTGTAGCATTTTGTACCGCTATTGCTTCTTCAGTTATCATCCAATAGTATTGGTTTCTATATTTTAAACAGATAAATACCAATCCTATAATCTTACCTATTTCACAAACATACGTTCTTTTTTCTTAATTTTATTTTTCTTATTAGTATAATCGAATGAGTAAAAGTAAATTGGTTAAAATTGACACTGACAACGCTGTCATTTATATTGTGCTGGTTAAAAAGTATTAAGGGGTTGAGGTTGAAAAGTGCATTAGTACCACATGGAATAGGTAAACAAACAGGATTTACATTAGTAGAAATTCTTATCGTGATCGCTATTTTAGGGATTCTGTATAGCGTAGCACTGCCTGCTTACACTGAGCACATGCAACGTAGTCGCCGTGCTGATATTCAACAAGAGTTACTGCAATACAGCGCCAGTCTTGAACGAATTTATTCACGAAATGGCGGCTACCCCAATGCATTTGCAACTCAAAATACTGACTATTACACCCTTACTTACACAGCAACAGATAAAGTATCAGGTGCTGTAAGCGATTTTAAAAATCGTGGCTACAGTTTAAAAGCCGCTCCTAAATCGGGTTCGGCGCAAGCGAGTGATCGCTGTGGTGACTTAACCGTTAAACATGATGGTAGTTATAGCGCTTCATTTAGTGATTGCTGGGAGTAACACAATTGCGTCGAATTGCAGGGTTTACCTTAATTGAGTTAATGGTTGTGCTGAGTGTTATTGGCATTATGGCAGCCCTTGCTTTCCCGTCTTTTAGTCAGCAAATTTTGCAAGATCGCGTCGTAACTACTGCAAATCAATTAAATAGTGCTTATAAATTTGCACGCAGTGAAGCGGTCAAACGCGACAAACCTATTAACCTAGTTGTTAGTAATAATAGTTGGCAAGTGACCCTCAACGAGGGCGGCGTAGACACGGTTTTAAAAGAATTTTCGGTCACAAAAAGCGGCGTTGCCGTCAATTTAGTCGCATTGGCCATTAGTGCCAGTGGCGAAGTTGATAAACAAGCTGAAATTTTAGTGAAAGATGAGCACACAAATACCACTGATTACGTGATGTGTGTGCTTAAAAGTGGCCAAAACTGGTTAGTAGAAAATTCACAGCGAGGATGTGCATGAATAAGCAGGCAGGCTTTTCATTATTAGAAGTGATGATTTCAGTGGTGATCGCTGGCATCGCATTATTAGGCTTGGCGGCAGCGCAGCTAAAATCGCTGCAATATGCAACCAATAGTTTTGATTACACTGTGTCACTTATTCAAGGGCAAAACACCATTGAGCGTTTGTGGCCGCGTATTTGTGAAATTCAAAAAACCAATACCGCACTTTTTCAAGACGCGATATTTAGAGCTTCGCTCGCGCCACAAGTGAGTGATTATCAGCTGACGATCCCAGCTACTTACAGTGATGACATGCAAATTAATGTGGCTTGGGTTGATAAACGCATGACAGACAATGCAGAAAATCAAATTAGTCTAAATGCCAGTTTTCCTGATTTAACGGCGGTGTGCTCATGAATAAACGCGTTCAGGGTTTTACCTTAGTTGAACTGATGGTGGCATTGGCAGCTGGCGCTTTTTTATTAGCGGGAGTGAGCTTGTCTTACTCGGCGATTAAAAGCACGATTGAGGTGAGTAAAGAGCTTGAAAACGCTCAAGAAGTGATTCGCTATACCAGTAAAGTATTCCACCGCAGCATAAAGCAGACACAACTAACACCGACCATCAGTGCAGATAAAAGCACGATTACCATTACTCAACCTAGCGGGGTGATTGCTTGTGATGGCTCTGCGACAACTGCGCAGGTAGTTGAAGTATATAGCTTAAATGGTAGCAACTTAATGTGTTCACTCGATGGTGCTGCCTCAGAGCGATTACTGACAGGAATCGAAGCTTTGTCATTTGATATCGCCGGTGAGCTTGTCACAGTCACTGTAAAGCCAAATGATTTACCAGCTCAGTTCGGTAATGGTATTAACATTGATATTGCCTTAACTAATGCAATATTAGTCAAAGCATACGGAGCTGGCAGTGTATAACAAGCAAAATGGTTTTACCCTAATTACAGTGTTGATCTTGACCAGTATGGCTAGCATAGTGGTGCTTAGTTCGCTACGTGAAAACGTTGTTCAAGAACGTTTAAGTGGCAACTTTCAAAAGAAATTAAACAGCCGCTTAATGGCTGAAAAAGGTGTGTTTGAACAAGCTAAGTTACTGCAACAAACCTTGAATGATGAAGGTGTATTAGCGGTTGAAGATTTGATCAGTAAAACCAGTAACGCATCGGGCTCTGGTGTTATTGCTGATGATGCCATTTTTAATGCCAGTTTAAGTCAAAACGCTGCTGGTGAGCTTGAAATTGCAAGCTTGGGGCAACGATTTGATGGTGACGCGCAAAGTAACTTAGTCGCCCGTTTTGCAGTACAAGGTGCGAAAGGTAGTTCTGTTTTCACTAATGCGATGGTGGGCTGTAAGGGAGTCGATTTATCGGGCAGTGGTAGTATCGACAGCTATGATTCGAGTAAAGGCAGCTACGAAGAAACAAAGTCGAATGATGGTGATGTTTCAACCATTGCTGGCGATTCAGATGTAGTGCTATCGGGTCATTCACCGATAAAGGGCGATGTAAAAGCGACCGGAGTTATTTACTTAAATGGCTCATCACCAATTATTGGTAATATCCATTCGAACTCCGGTGTTTATATCTCTCCTGGCAGTGGCTTACGTGTAGACGGTAATGTCTATACCCGTGGTTATTATACCCATCGTGGCGGGACTGTTTCGGGGGTTGTGCGAGCCAATGGTGATGCAAAAATGCAGTGGTCAACATTCATCACGAATAGCCAAGGCGAAGCGTTGGATATTATGTATGGCGGTTCAGGCGATTTTAAAGATACCAGCAATAACCAGCAAGATGGTGTGCATTATAGTGATCGTAAATTTAACGTGAACCCGAATGTTGAACCGGTAACTGTAGCCGATCCAGCTGCACCTGATTATGACCCTACAAACCCAGACACCAGTTGCGACCCGTTAATTTTGCCAGAGAAAATGACGGGCATCACAGACCAAGTGAGTAGTTACAGTTCTGTCTCGATTGGTCCTACGCAACAATTTAAACTTAATACTGAAAAAGGCTATTTTAGTAGCGGTAGCCAAGTTATTATGCCAAGCCTTGCTGATGTTTTCTTGTTTAACTCTAAAGCACAGAACCAAGCTAATGGTAGCAATAGCAAAGAGTATATTTTTGCTCTTGATAGACTCAAAATGACCAGTGACGGCAAAATGGAAGTGTCTGGTGGTGATGTTATTTTATTGATTGATGGTGACTTTTCGATGGCGGGGAGCACAACACTGACTATTAAAAAAGACAGTAGTTTAACTGTGTTATTAACCGGAAAAGTCAATATTGGCGCAGGCGCAAAAGTTATTACTGAGCAAGAAGGATTAACTACTAGTGGTCATCCGTCGTTATCATTCTACTCATCATTTAATGGTGTAAATGGCGTGCAATTTAGCGGTGCTGCGAATTTATATGCGGCTATTTATGCCCCTTTGACAACGGTGAAGCTATCGGGAAGTGGTGAGCTGTTTGGTAGTGTACGTGGCTCTACAATTACCGCAACAGGGGGCAGTGGTGCTCACTATGATGCGGGTTTATTACAAGTACAAAATGGCGGCACGCCTGCTTCTTCGGCACATATCGTATTTTTAGGTTGGAGCTACAAAACCGCAGAAACAACTGAAGAAGAAAGCGAAGCATCACCTGCCGAATAACGCAAATCCCCAAATAAAATTGTGTAAGCTCAATTATTTGTAGCTTACACAAAAAAATTTAATTTCATTTAAACCTTTTGAATCCCTCCTTACGTCTAATACACTAAATTCACAACAATAATCATAAAGGACAACATCCAGGATGTTGATAGATGCAGAACAAGCGTTCGCCCAGCAAAGTGAGCATGCCTTGATAGAGCGCGTAAAAAGCGGTGATCAAGCAGCCTATGCAACACTTTATGAGTTGCATGTGAAGCGGGTTTATAGCCTTTGTTTGCGATTACTTGCAGACAAAGAGCACGCCGAAGATGCAACACAAGAAGTGTTTGTACAGTTGTGGCACAAAATCGCGAACTTTGATGGACGCTCACAATTTTCGACTTGGTTACACAGTGTTACTAGCAATATTGCGATTAGCTACATTCGCAAACATAAAAGCTGGTTTCAAAAAGTAGTGAGTTTTGAACAAAGCGGTATGGATGAGCAAAGCGCAGCAGATTGCGACGGCTTTAACGGCCTTGACAAATTAGTACTGAGACTACCTGAGCGAGCACGTATGGTGTTTGTACTTCATGCAATTGAAGGCTATCGCCATGAAGAGATAGCAAGCATGCTTGATATGGCAGTCGGTTCAAGTAAATCGCAATTTCACCGTGCAAGGCAGTTATTAAAAGAGTGGTATGAAAATGAGTAAGCCAGAATTTGAACAATTTTTAAATGACTCGCTTAACCATAAGCAAGATATTAGCCCAGACAAAGATCTCTGGCCCGGTGTTGAGCGAGCAATTGCAACAGGGCAACCAGAGCAAACTGAGAAGCCAAACCATGGCTGGAATAAACTCGCTGCAGTTGCCGCTTGTTGTATTGCCGCACTATTGACCGTACAGCTTTTTGTTGGCCAAGGTGAGCCAAATAGCATGATGGCAATGAGCGATTATTTTACTAAGCAAAAGCAAGGCTTGTTGGTGCAGTATCAAAATCAACCTGCGTTAACCGATAACTGGCAGCAGCAACTAAAAGAGTTAGAAGAAGCCGAAAGTGCCATTAAGCAAGCACTTGAGAATGAACCGGAAAACCCTGCTTTATTACAAATGCTGTCGCAGGTTTATCAGCAACAACTGGACTTAATTAACAAGGTGCATGCACCGAAGTGGCAAACGATTTAGGAGTGACAATTATGAAATTACTAGCCTTAACTTTAGGATTACTGCCACTGATGGCAATGGCAGGACAAACCATTAATGAACAAATTGATGTACCTGCAAATAAACGCATTTTTATTGAAAACCAACGTGGTGATGTACGCATTGAAGGGTGGGATAAACCACAACTTAAAATCGAAGGTGAGCTTGACGATAAAGCACAAGGCTATCGTTTAGAGGTTGAAGGCAGCCGTGTTGAATTTATCGTAAAAATGCCGCGTAACTTAGGTGGCTGGAATAGTGGTGACGGTTCTCGTTTAACCATTTACATGCCAAAAAGCAGTGAGCTTGAATTTGCTGGGGTGAATGTCACAGTTAGTGCTAAAGAGCTTGAAGCGGGCGCAGAGATTGATACCGTCAACGGTGATATCACAGTGCAAGATATTCGCGGCAACATGAGCTTTGAAACGGTTAATGGTGATGTGAATGCTCATGATTTAAGCGGTGATATTCGCTTTGAAACCGTTAATGGTGAAATTAACGATAAAAACTCACAAGGTGCTTTACGCTTTACTGCGGTGAATGGCGACATTAAGTCAAAAACCAAAGCACAAGATGTGCGTCTTGAAAACGTAAACGGTGATATCGACTTTGCTTTTGATGCAATTAAAAAGCTGCGCATTAATACCGTAAATGGTGAAGCAGAAGTACACATCAATAAGCTGCTAGCAGATGCCAATATTCGTTTTGAATCAGTCAGTGGTGATGCAGAATTTTATTTCCCAGCTGATGTATCGGCAACGTTTGAGATTGAAGCTCACGCTAACGGTAAAATCGTTAATGAGCTTAGTGATGACAGAGCAACGAAGGCGAAATACGGCCCATCTAGCGACTTAGAATTTAGTATTAACGGTGGGGATGCTGATATAGAAATGGATACCATTAGCGGACGCATTGAACTTCGTAAACAGAAATAAAGATTGCAGTTCACTCAATTACAATATTTCACTCAATTACAATAAAGCGGGAAGACTTCCCGCTCATACCAATCGTGTTAAGTTGTTGGTCTTAAATAGCGACAGATAAATGAAGTGATAACAAGGCAGAAATTTTGACATGTAGTTACTCTACTTTAGACATTTCTAACGCAGTTAGCGCTTTATTTAGCACGCTAGATTGACCAAATATTTAAGTCGATTGGTATTAACTATTTGCAGAGCCTTAGCAAGTAGATAGAATAGAGCCATTCAATTTTAGTTTTGTGATGTTATGGCCAAACCAGATAAGCAAGTCGATACGTTAAAAGTCCCTCCCCATTCAATTGAAGCTGAGCAATCTGTTTTAGGTGGTTTAATGCTTGATAATCAAGCGTTTGACCGTGTTGCTGAGTTAGTGGTTGCGCAGGATTTTTATACCCGCACCCATAAGCTGATTTTTGAAGCGATGGTGAATCTTGCTGAAGGGGGTGATCCAATCGATTTGATCACTATTTCTGAGAGCTTAGAGAAAAACAATCAGTTAAGTAGTGTTGGTGGTTTTGCCTACCTTGCTGAAATTGCCAAGAACACGCCAAGTGCAGCGAACATTGATGCTTACGCGAATATCGTACGAGAGCGTGCTGTTATTCGTGAAATGATTGGTGTTGCAAACGAAATTGCAGAAGCTGGCTTTAGCCCCGAGGGGCGTACTAGTCATGACCTGCTCGATTTTGCTGAAAGTAAAGTATTCAAAATTGCTGAGCAGCGTAGTAAAAGCACTGAAGGTCCACAAAACTTACACAGTATCTTAGAAAAAACCGTTGATAAGATTGAAGAGCTTTATCAGTCGCCACAAGATGGTGTGACAGGTGTAAGTACCGGCTATACCGATCTGGATAAAATGACGGCGGGTATGCAGCCTTCTGACCTTATCATTGTGGCAGCACGTCCATCGATGGGTAAAACAACCTTTGCGATGAACTTAGCCGAACACGCCGCTATGACCCAAGATAAGCCTGTACTTATTTACTCATTAGAGATGCCTTCAGAGCAAATCATGATGAGGATGCTGGCATCGCTAGGTCGTATTAACCAAACTAAGGTGCGTACCGGTCAGCTAGATGATGACGATTGGGCGCGTCTGTCGTCAACCATGGGCTTGTTGATGGAAAAAGGTAAAATGTATGTCGATGATGCATCAGGCCTTACACCAACAGATGTGCGTTCGCGTGCACGTCGTATTGCCCGCGACCATGGCGGTATTAGTATGATCATGGTCGATTACTTGCAGCTAATGCGTGTGCCAAGCTTGTCGGATAACCGTACCTTAGAGATTGCTGAAATCTCTCGTTCATTAAAAGCACTGGCAAAAGAACTGCAGTGTCCGGTTATTGCACTATCGCAGCTTAACCGTACCCTAGAGCAACGTGCCGATAAACGCCCAATCAACTCCGACTTACGTGAATCAGGCTCAATCGAGCAGGATGCCGACTTAATCATGTTTATTTACCGTGATGAAGTGTATAACGAAGACAGTGCAGAAAAAGGCGTGGCCGAAATCATCATAGGTAAGCAACGTAACGGTCCAATCGGTAAAGTACGTTTAACCTTCCAAGGTCAATTCTCGCGTTTTGATAACTACGCGGGTCCAGCTATGGACGACGAATACTAATGCGCTTAGCCATTGCCGAAATCAACCTAAAAGCACTTGCTCATAATTTAGCACAAGTGAAGCGCTTTGCGCCTGGTTGCAAAGTAATGGCAGTGCTTAAAGCCAACGCCTATGGCCATGGCTTAGTAAAAATTGCCCAATACCTTAATGATGCGGATGCTTTTGCGGTTGCGCGAATAGACGAAGCGTTAGCGCTACGTGCAGGTGGACTGACAAAACCGATTGTATTGCTTGAAGGTTTTTTTCATAAAGATGATTTACCTATCTTGCTTGCCAATAACTTTCAAACCATTATTCATGATGAAAATCAGCTCGCAACGCTTGAAAAAACAAGCCTTGATGCACCAATTGCATGCTGGTTAAAGGTGAATACTGGGATGCATCGACTGGGTATTGCACCATCGCAATTTGAGTCTTTCTACAGTCGCTTAAAAGCAAGCCCAAATGCCCGTGATGACATTAAGTTAATGACGCATTTCTCGTGCGCCGATGACATCAATGATGAAAAGACCGCTCAGCAAATTGCCTTATTTAATTCATTGGCAGATGGCAAAAGTGAGCAGCATTGCCTTGCAAACTCTGCTGGTATTATTGCTTGGCCAAAAGGTCATGGTGAGTGGGTGCGTCCTGGCTTGATGCTTTATGGCGTATCGCCAATGCTTAATGGTGTAGGGCAGCAGCACGGACTGGAGCCTGTTATGCGTTTGACTACGCGAGTTATCGCGATACGCGATGTCGATGCCGATCAGTGTGTTGGCTATGGCGGACGCTGGCATAGCGATAAACCGACTAAGCTTGCGGTGGTTGCGATGGGCTATGGGGATGGTTATCCACGCCATGCCGAGCAGGGCACACCTGTGGTTATCAAATCACAACGCTATGGTATTGTTGGCAGTGTGGCGATGGACATGATCACGGTGGATATTGGTGATAACCGCGACAACATAAAAGTGGGTGATGAGGTGATCATGTGGGGGCCAGAGCTTCCCGTTGAAGAGATTGCCCAGTGCGCAACAACTATTCCTTACGAATTACTCTGTAATATCACCCCACGAGTCAGCTACGAGTATCAAGAGTAACTTTGTTACTCTTTAATAAAATACACGTCACTGAAACCCATTCGTGCGAATTCTTGGTCACGAAAGTTACGTACTGCTGCAGAGCCTTTTGAAGTCATTTCGACTTGCTGTTCCATCTTTAAGTAATTAGTTAAATCAATGCCTTCAGCCGCTGCGATCGCATGGTACATATCGCGGTATTTATCTTTTGCAAAATTGATTTCGCGAGGCTGGTTTTTAAATTTGTAAGTGATGCGGCGTGCCATAATGAATCCTCAATGTTTATCGGGGCTGATTTTACACTAAAAAATAACCATAGCCATGACTTGTTAGTACAAGCGGGTTACAATGCAATACTTTTTAAAGACTCGGTAACTCATAATGAAACTTTCAGTAGAGATCAGTAAGTACCCACTACATCAAGACTACATTCCGTTTATCAAAGGTTTTATTGACCGTGTAAACAGTTATGAAGGGCTTAAAGTGATCACCAACACCCTATCTACTCAGATTTTTGGTGACTATGATTTAGTGATGTCTGTACTTAATACTGAAATCAAACGTTCTTATGAAGAGTTTGGTAAAGCTATTTTCGTCTGTAAATTCTTACATGGTGACTTGTCGCCTAGCGAAGACTAAAGCCTACAGTAGCGCGTGTTATGGAATTTTTAAACGAAACCTTCTCAGGCTTTACTGCCATGTCGCATTGGGAATATATTGCCGTTGCTTTATCGGTGGCGTATTTGCTGTTAGCGATTAAAGAAAGCTTATGGTGTTGGCCTGCCGCGTTTGTAAGCACCTTTATTTATACCGTAATGTACTGGAATGGCGCACTGTTGATGGAGTCGCTCCTGAATTTTTACTACATGTATATGGCGGTATATGGTTGGGTCGTTTGGCGCAGGGGCATGGACAATAAAGATCATCTGCCCATTATTTCATGGTCGTTAAAGCGCCATGCGGTGATTTTGCTTGCCACCTCACTGGCCTCAGTTGCCATTGGTTTTGTGATGACCAATTACACTCACGCTGATTTTGCTTATCTAGACAGCTTTACCACCTGTTTTGCGGTGGTGACAACCTACCTTGTTGCCAAGAAGGTGCTGGAAAACTGGTTGTACTGGATTGTAATTGATGCAGCATCTATGTATCTGTACTTTGAAAAAGGGTATTACCCAACCTTAGTACTTTTCGTGTTTTACACCATTATGGCCGCATGGGGCTTTAAAACTTGGTATGAAGAATACGAGCAGCATCAGGCTAAGCCGCTTGCACAGCTATAGATGAAAACTGAGCAACAAATTCACGCGCTTTTTACGCGCTTCAACTCACGTTTAGTTATCACCTCAATCAGTCCACTGGTTGAGGGGTTAAGCAATGATAACTACCTAGTAAAAACAGCAAGCCAAGATTTTTTGGTTAAGCACTATCGCGACCACTGGCCGGCGATTGGTCTTGCAGCGCAAGCGCATTTTGCAAAGCAAAGCTGCTGCCCAGCCCCACTTTGGTTAGAACAAGCAACCGACACGGCTATTTTCGAATACGTGGCAGGTAGTATTGCCAGCGGTGAATTTTGTAGTAGCTTATTGCCCGACTTAGTTAATTTACACCGTTACCCTGTGCTAACTGAGCCGATGAATATTGCTTATGAAATTAACTACTACCAGCAAACAGCGCGATACCAGCAACACACAGAGCTAATTAAGCAGTCACTGGCTTATATTGATAGTGCACCTAAAGACATGGGCTTTTGTCATAATGATTTAGTGAAAGAAAATATCATTGTGAATGAGACGGGTATGTTTTTAATCGACTTTGAATATGCCAAAAGCAACGATGTTTACTTTGACTTAGCTGCGCTGGTGGTGAGCTTTGCGTTAAATGATGAGCAGCAACTGGCGTTACTTAAACATTACCAAGCGTTAGTGTGCGAACATCACGAGTTTTACTTATCAGTTGAAAAGCTCGCGGCATTTCATGCGCTGTTTTTACTTTTATGTATTTGTTGGTATGAACAACGTGGTGCGATGGATAAAGTGGCGCCACTGCTAACACAGCTTAACCACTTCATAGAAAAAGCTAAAAATTAAAGACCGCCAATTCGCTCAGCAAGTTCTTTATATTTTTTTACATCTTCTTGTTCAAACAAAGGCTCCCCTTTGTCATCTTGTGATTTCGAGATCAGTAAATGTTCGCGAGCAAGGCGCTTTACGCGTTCAACTTTTACACCCAAAAATTCCGCGACTTGCTCTGTAGACATTAAACTCATGATCAAATTCCCCTTACATGGCAATACTGCCACCTTGTTATTAATTTTATTAAGTATACGTTAATACCTTGGTTCTGCACGAAAGTGAAGTGTTTTAATGCAAATTGCTGAATTTGTGTGCATATAAAGGCCTTGATGCTAGCATTTAGCGCAAGATGCCATTATCATTGCCGGGTTGTCATGCTGATATCGCGAGTCAGTATTGATAACGACAAATGTGCTCTCGTGGTGAAATGGATATCACGTGGCCCTCCGGAGGCTAAGTTGCAGGTTCGATCCCTGCCGAGAGCGCCATTTGCTCTTCACTTTAATATCTTCTAAGCTCGATTTATTCCTTCAGCAATCTCAAAAAGCTAATGACTTATCAACCTATCGCCTGTGGCGACTACGATAAATATGAATTATGGTGCATGCATAACTCTTTATTACGCATTACCTTAGAATCTGGTGAGCAGTTAGAAGGTAAGGCAAAGACCTTGAAGATACTCAACTCCGGTGGCGAGCACCTGATTTTGGCAACAAAAAAAGGCGAACATGCCGTCCGCCTTGATTTAATTAAAATGGTTGTCGAGCTATAGCCATTTTTTATTTTTAAAGTAAATGCCAATCCCAACGGTTAGCACCACCAAGAAAATAATAAACAAGCTAAATGCGTAAGGGCTTTCAGTGCCCGGAATACCGCCTACGTTTACACCTAATAAGCCTGTTAAGAAGCCAAGTGGTAAAAACAGTGCAGCAACCACCGACATCACATACATGCGCTGATTTAGTTGCTCAGATACTTGGCTAGTAATTGCTTGTTGAATAATTTGCGCGCGTTCAATTGAGCTATCTAGCTCTTCTAAATAACGGATCAACATATTAGTTGTTTCGTTTAAGCGTGCCTTATCGTCTTCATCTAACCACTTATACTTGTTGTTTAACAAAGTAATAAGTGCTTCTTTTTGTGGCCGTAGATAACGTTTTAACGCGATTGTCTGGCGGCGAATTTGTGCTAATGATTGATGATCAAAGCCTTTGTTTGGTTCATCAATTTCATCTTCAAATCCATCGAGTGTGTCATCTAAATTGTCGATAACAGCTTGCATACGCGAGGTTAGGTTTTGCGCTAATTGGCACACTAACTCAGAAATTGTGCAAGGACCATTGCTGCCATCGAACGATTCAACAATATCTTGCACCGATAATAAACGGCGCTTACGTGTTGTGACCACAATGTTTTCGTTAATAAACAAGCGTAGCGAGACCATGTCTTCTGGACTTTGCGCTGGGTTTAAGTTAACTCCACGTAAAAACAGCATATTACCATTAGTGACTTTACTTAAACGCGGGCGTGTTTCATCGGCAATCAGCGACTCAAGTTCGTAATCAGTTAATAAATTACTTTGCTCAAGCCATTCAACGGCTTCAGCTTGACTGTAGTCCATGTGCACCCAAAGTTTTCCGTGTTCGGGTTGCCAATTTTGCAGCTCAGTACTATTTTCAATAGCACGTGCGCCGCCTTGTTCGTCTAAGATTAAGACATGAAGTAACCCATTGATCATATTGAACTCTCGTTTTACAAATAGTGCGATATAGTTGAGTATATACATTAGTATAGTCAAGACTATATTAATGAAATCGATTTATCGAGGGGATAAATATATTTCGTTGGTGTTTCTAGCTCTGTAGCGTATAAGACACTTTTTTATAGAGGGCACATTAATGAGCGCAAAAATTATTGTTGGCTGGCGAGAGTGGCTTGGCCTGCCTGAACTGGGAATAGAAAAAATCAAAGCAAAAGTTGATACCGGAGCGAGAACTTCATGTATTCATGCTTTTGACATTGAGGAATTTTCAGAAAATGGCGAAGCATGGGTGAAATTTACTACCCATCCTCTACAAGACGATGTAGAAACAACGGTAGAGTGTCGCGCCAAAGTAGTTGAGCGTAAGTATGTGACCAGTTCAAGCGGTCAGCGTGAGCTACGCTACTTTATTGAAACAAAATTAGTCGCAGGAACCCAAAGCTGGCCTGTAAGGGTGACTTTAAGTAACCGTTCAACAATGAAGTTTAGAATGTTGTTAGGGCGTACAGCAATGGAAAATCGCATAGTCGTTGATCCGGCTTTATCTCATTTATTATAGGAAAAGGACTTATCACACGTTGTTACGTGTATGAGTTTATCAGTTAAGGTTTTTAACTATGAAACTTGGTATTTTATCTCGCAACCAAAATTTATATTCAACACGTCGCTTAATTGAAGCAGCAGAGCAACGTGGTCACGAAGTGAAAGTAATTGATGCACTTCGTTGTTATATGAACATCAATTCAGAGCAGCCTGAAATCCATTACCGCGGTGAAAATTTAAAAGATTTTGACGCTATCGTACCGCGTATTGGTTCATCAGTGACCTTTTATGGCTGTGCGGTATTACGTCAGTTTGAAATGATGGGGGTATTCCCTGTCAATGAATCAGTGGCGATCACTCGCTCGCGCGATAAGTTACGTTCATTACAGCTACTTTCACGTAAAGGTGTGGGTATGCCAGTAACAGGCTTTGCAAGTAAACCTGATGATGTAAAAGATTTATTAAGCATGGTGGGTGGCACACCAGTGGTTATTAAGCTACTTGAAGGTACCCAAGGTATTGGTGTGGTATTAGCTGAAACACGTAAAGCAGCAGAAAGCGTAATTGAAGCGTTTATGGGCTTAAAAGCCAATATTATGGTGCAAGAGTACATCAAAGAAGCGGGCGGTGCGGACATTCGCTGTTTTGTATTAGGCGATAAAGTAATTGCTGCGATGAAGCGTCAAGCGCAAGAAGGTGAATTCCGCTCTAATTTACACCGAGGTGGTAGTGCGACATTGGTTCGTATTACTCCAGAAGAAAGAAGAACAGCGGTTGCAGCTGCTAAAGCGATGGGTTTAAACGTAGCGGGTGTTGATTTACTTCGCTCTGCACGTGGTCCATTGGTGATGGAGGTTAACTCATCACCTGGTCTTGAAGGTATTGAAGTTGCAACCGGCAAAGACATTGCAGGCATGATTGTTGAGTTTATTGAAAAAACAGCGGCATCAAAAAGAACTGCAACGCGTGGTAAAGGTTAAGCCTTTACCCATAGGAAAATAAGCGCTCTATTAAAAGGAAAAGTGCGTGGCTAAGGTTAAGAAAAATACACCGTTTTCAATTTTAGGCGATACGGTTGGTGTTGGCGAACGTAAAACATTTGCGATTGAAGCTGCCAAGCTTTACACCCACTCGCCGTTAAATATTCCAATTGAAGTCGTCAATGGTGTGCAGCAAGGGCCTGTATTAATGGTATGTGCTGCAATTCACGGTGATGAGCTCAATGGTGTTGAGGTTGTTAGGCAGTTGCTTGCTAAAATCGATCCGGAGCAATTGCGCGGTACTATTATTGCGGTACCGATTGTGAATGTGTTTGGCTTTATTCACAAGTCACGCTATTTACCAGACCGCCGTGACATGAACCGCAGTTTTCCGGGCTCAACACGAGGCTCGTTAGCAGGGCGAATGGCGAATGCGTTTTTTACTCAGGTGGCAATGCATTGTACGCATATTATTGATTTGCACACAGGTGCAATTCACCGAACTAACTTGCCACAAATTCGTGCCAATTTGAGCGACCCTGCAACGGCGGCTATGGCAAAAGCGTTTGGTACTCCAGCGGTGATTGACGCGTCACTTCGTAATGGCTCATTGCGCAGTGAAGCGGCCAATTTAGGAATACCCGTTATTACCTATGAAGCCGGCGAAGCGCTACGCTTTGACCCAATAGCCATTGCAGCTGGTGTGCAAGGTGTTGACTATGTCATGCGCCATTTAAAAATGGTGCGTGGCAAGCGTGCTAAAAAGCTACCAGAGCCGATTATTGCAAGCTCGACGAGTTGGGTACGCGCTGAAGTTGACGGTATTGTTCGTGCACAAGTGTCACTCGGTGAGCGAGTAATGAAAGGGCAGGTTCTAGCTTATATTAGCAGCCCTCTTGGTGATGCTGAGCTTGAGTTACTAGCGCCGCGCAGCGGTATTGTCATTGGTCAACAAACCATGCCGCTGGTAAACGAGGGGGATGCCGTGTTCCATCTTGCTTACTTTGCTCACGCAAACAGCTTAGTTGAACAACAGCTCGAAAACTTTATTGATGAAATAAGTGATATTGAAGACGAGTTAAAAACCGCAGAATTAAATAACTAATACCCTATTCTGTAATTCAAAAAGCCAAACTACCTGTTTGGCTTTTTTGTATCCGCCTGCCCCCATCTAATACTTGACCTTAGAGCAAGTACAAGGTTTATAGTTTTTTTACTTACTTAATTGTCGTAAGAATGACTAAAGGATCAAAGATGAAAATTTTTCTATTTTATACAGGCTTATGCACGCTTGCTATTTCACTTACGCACGGCTTTTTTACTGAGCAAAGTGTTGTTCACATTGTGTTATTTCACCCTTTAGTCATTTTATTTAGTTTTATATTAATCGCCTATGGAAGCAGAAAAAAAACACCTCTTTAGCAAGCATCTCGTTAACTTTAAGTCGTTACTTTTTTGGACCTAAAATACGTTTTATGGTTGGCGCTTTGGTTGCCGTAGGTGGGTTTTTTAGGACCATCACAGGGCGGGTAACAAAGATGTTGTTTGGGTAAATCACTTTGTGACCATCAACGTGTTCAAGTACCACGTTCATTAGTCCCATTTCGATAATGCGGCCTTCTAAGAAGTTTGCACCATCAATTACTCTCACCCAAAAGCCAACGCGGCAGTCGTTTTGAATAAACATCAACAAGAAGGCTGTTAGGTTACTTAGTAACGACCAGGCTGCAAAAAGCGCGACACCTAGCATGGCAAAAATGGATGAGCCAAGTACTAGTAAGCCGCGTAGCTCTATACCCCAAAAAACCAATACTAAACACAGCATGACAATGGCAAGAATGATATTGAGCAACAGCTCAGCACGGTATTCACGATGCGGATCAGCTTTGCCTTTAATTGCTTTTAACAGCAGTTTTTTGGTGGTTTTACGAAGCAGCGGGTAAAGCAAAACTGCGATGACAGTCACGATTAAATGATATTGCTCGTTAAAGAATTCGACGAAGTCCAAAAGGGTTCCTAAATTAATATTTTACGTTTCGATTTTAGCTTTTTAGCTAAACAATAACACTACTTTAAAAGGTATTTTTAACCGTTACTAGCCACTGCACAGAGTCGATATCATCATCTTGCTTGTTAATTGGTGCGGCAATATCTAGGTGAATTACCGTACCGGCATTGGCACGGCTTGGCGCTAAGCGAAGGCCCACTCCCACATTTTGCAGCACGTTACCGTTATCGCCATTATCTTTGTTGTTATACCAAGCTCTACCAATATCATAAAACGCGGCACCACCCACTTTAAACAATTGCAGTAAGTCATATTCCCAGTAGTAGCGCTTCTCTAAAGTCACTAAAAAGCTGCGGTCGCCTACTTGGTAGTCAAGCGGGTATCCACGCAGGCCATTCTCCCCACCAATCGTGAGTTGCTTATCAGCAGTGAGATTATCTGCATATTGTAGGCGGGCTTTGGCATACCAGCTTTGTCTTAGTGTGGTATTGAGGTAATACTGTAACTGCGTGCTGGCAAACAGGTTTTCGACGTCATCGGTTTCTTCATTCCAGTAGCCATCAAGGTCTGCTTTAAAGCGCCACAATTGGTTGTCTCCAGAGTAATGCGCCTTTGATAAAGATAACGAATAAATAGTACGGCTGGCATCGTCGCTAAAGTCTTTACTCGAATAACCGAGTAAGGCGTGGATATTCCAACCAAGGTTTAAATCTTCAGTACGGTAGATGCTATCGAAATTTCTTACCTTAACGTAGTGATCTTCAAACCATTGACCACTAACGTAAGGGTAACTCAGCGTTCTATCTTCAGCGATAGGTAAATTCGTTAATGATATGGCCTTGAAAGTATCTTTACGATTTTCTACCCCGAGTTTGATACGCTGAGTCCAGCTATTGCCAAGTTGTGATGAGTGACCAAAGTAAGCACGGTTTAAAATGGTCTTTTGCTCAAATTCGCTAACTACATCGCCGCGATAGTAAAGTGACTCTCGGCGTTGATCAGAGTAACTTGTCACACCGTAGCTGTAGGGCGTATCAATCGAGAAAAACGGATAGCTTACATCGAGATAATGACGTTTACCGTCATCGTTGTCTGAATATTCTAAACGGCCTTGATAACGGCTAGAGAATATATGTGGATCGTCATACACAAATAGGTAACCTGTGCGATCAGCATCACGGGTGCGGCTAAATGACACTCGTTTACCCCAGCCTAAAAAGTTTGACTCGCGAAAGCCGATACTCGACTCATTCTCACCGCCGCTACGGCTAAAGCTTATTTCTGGTAATAAAGTCCACAGATCGCGCGTAATTACTTTTACATGGACGTTGCCATCACAATCGAGCTTTGCGTTGATACGTGCATCATATAAATAGCCTTGTTTACGCAGTAACCGCTCTGACTCTAGTAATTTACGTGGATTGTAAACATCACCTTCTTCGAACAATAAAACGCTGTGTATTACCTCTGGCTCAGTCGTCATGTGAGCGCGATTGGCAAACCGGAATAAAAAGTTATTTTCTTCTTCTAGCTCAGTGTTAAAGACGTTTAGCTGTTCAAGTTCAATGGCGACTATTTTACGGTTATTAGCAGTATCGGGGAGGGGGTTGTCTGTATCGAGTTGGCGGCGTAAGTTATTATCTTGCGATTTAAGCGTGCGCTGGTTTTGACAATAATTATTATCGTCAGTGAATTGCTGTTCTGCATGAACATTGGCTGCTATGCAGATTGGTAATAGTGTTATTAGCCTAGCAACAAAGTGCGACTGCTTAAATCCCATTTACACCCTTAGTTGAGTATGTCCTGTGCAACTACTACATACTAAGCGTGGAAAAAAGTCTAGCTTATTATTGTAATTGCATGACTAAATATTGATAAAGTTGCGGTAAAACTGCACTTGCCTCAATGCCTTCAGCATTAATCCAAATACTTTCACTGTAATGTTCAAAGTTTAGATTAAAACTATGATCTGTAAAGTGAAAGCGTAATTGATGACGATCAGCGCCAGCATCAAAGTCGGCGGTTGTTATTGCTGGAGCGTGTAAGAAAAGGGTTGCCCAAAGTTCAAAGTCTTCGTCGTGTGGAAGCTCACTTGACGTTATGAGAATGATTTCATGCTCAGCATCATAGCTTAGTTCAGTCATAGCAGTCCTAATTAGCGGCAAGATAGTCGCGAATGGTATTTAAAAACGGTTCGCCGTACTTATTGAGCTTAGTGAAACCAACACCTGATACCTTCAAAAACTCACTGTCATTGGTTGGCATGAGCTGCGCCATTTCAGCGAGAGTTTTATCATTGAATACCACATAAGGTGGTACGTCATCAGCATCTGCCAACTCTTTACGTAAGGCACGTAATTTTGCAAACAGCTTTTTATCGTAATTAAACTGAGCAAGTTTATCTTGGTAAACGTGCTTAGCTTGTAGGCGAGGTTCAGCAAGTTGCAGTGCATACTCACTTTTAAGCACCGCACGGGCGGCTTCGGTTAAGCGTAATGAAGAGCCTTGGGTAATATCTTGGCTTAATAACCCTTGATGGATAAGCTGCCTTAAAATACTTAGCCAGAACTCCACACTATGCTCTTTTCCTATGCCATAGGTGCTTAGCTGGTGGTGATTGTTATCACGAATACGGCTAGTGTTTGCGCCGCGCAGTAACTCAACAATATAGCCAATACCAAAACGTTGTTCTGCACGATACACACACGAGAGAGCTTGTTGTGCGACAAGTGTGCCATCAAAGCTAGTCGGTGGGTTTAAGCAAATATCACAGTTACCACAGGTTTCGCGCTTATATTCACTAAAGTAATTTAGCAAAATTTGTCTGCGGCATGTTTGTGCTTCGGCAAAGCTGGCCATAGCATTAAAGCGTTGCTCTTCAACACGACGCCGTTGCTCGTCTTCAATATCTTCAAAAAAGCGGCGTACGCGACCAATATCGGCCGGATCAAAATACATTATTGCTTCTGCAGCCAGACCATCACGACCTGCACGACCGGTCTCTTGGTAGTAAGCCTCAATGCTTTTTGGAATATCGTAATGCACCACAAAACGTACGTTTGGTTTATTAATCCCCATGCCAAAGGCAACGGTCGCAACCACAATTTGAATATCGTCACGGGCAAAGCCCGATTGCACAAATTGGCGTTGTTCATTGCTCATACCTGCATGGTAGGCGGCGGCATTAAACCCTGCGTCAGCAAGTTTTTCGGCTACATCATCAACCCGTTTTCGGCTGGTGCAATAAATAATGCCGCTTTGATTTTGCTGCTCTTTTAAATATCGAAGCAGCTGTACCATAGGTTTGAATTTTTCTTCTATGGTGTAACGAATGTTAGGTCTATCGAAGCTACCAGTGTGCACGTAAGGGTGGTTAAGCTGAAGCTGTTCAATAATATCGTAACGAGTTGCTTTATCTGCCGTTGCTGTAAGGGCCATCATGGGCACGTGCATAAAGCGTTGCTTTAACTCGTTGAGCCGACAGTAATGCGGCCTAAAGTCATGCCCCCAATGCGAGACACAGTGAGCTTCATCAATAGCAAAAAGTGCGAGTTTAAGATGACTCAAGCGCTCTAAAAATTCGTGTTGTAATACTTTTTCTGGTGCAACATATAACAGCTTAATTTGGCCGTAGTGTAATTGTTGATAGACAGCTTGTTGCTCTTCAAAAGGCAGGCTGTTATTGATGTAGGCCGCTTGCACGCCGAGCGCTCTTAGTTGGGCAACTTGGTCTTGCATCAAGGATATAAGCGGCGAGATAACCACAGTAACACCATCGAGGATCAAAGCGGGTACTTGATAGCATAATGATTTGCCTCCACCCGTTGGTAGAAGTACAAGCGAGTCTTGGCCGTCTAGCGCTGCGGCTATAATCGCTTCTTGGCCATCACGAAAGTCCTTGTAACCAAACACTTGTTTGAGTACGGCTTGTGGTGATCGAACGGGTGTGTTGGACATTGCGGTATTGGTATTCATCGCCGAGCATTTTAGTGGTTTTTTATAGCGATGTCTTTAGCAATATACCCAAACTATCTCAAAATGCAGAATTCAGCGTTTCACAGGAGATTAATGTCACGGCGTTACTTTGCAACAATGGCAGTCCCTTTTAAGAAGTAAATACATGGGCTTATTTAGCGTGTTTTGGTTGCGTCACTGTTTAGGGGGCGTAAAATAGCGCTTTTAAACTATAAAGCCAAACTTATGCCTACCAACATTGAGCAGCGAAAAGGTGTCATTTTCGCTTGTTTAGCCTTTTTTATGTGGGGTCTTGCACCCATTTATTTTAAATTTCTTCAGCAGGTTTCTGCTTTTGAGATCTTAATGCACCGTGTTATTTGGTCGGTGTTATTTTTACTTCTTATTATTGCAGCTCGTCATCAATGGCAGCGTATTCGAATTGTGCTTGGGCAACCTAAATTACTTTTGATGTTGGTAATAACAGCAAGTTTACTTGGCTTTAACTGGGGGTTATTTATTTGGGCGGTGAACAATAATCACATGCTCGATGCTAGTTTAGGTTATTACATCAACCCACTACTAAATGTGTTGCTTGGTATGTTGTTTTTAGGTGAGCGGCTGCGTAAATGGCAAGGCGTTGCTGTAGGCCTCGCGCTTTGTGGTGTGCTGCTTCAATTAGTGAGCTTTGGATCATTTCCTGTGGTTGCTTTTTCGCTAGCTGGCTCGTTTGCTATTTATGGTCTTTTACGCAAAAAGCTGCCGATTGAATCATTACCAGGGTTATTGCTCGAAGCACTTATTTTATTACCTGTTGCACTTATTTACTGGTGGTTTATGGCGCCTTCGCCAAGCTCTGATTTAACTGCAAATGATTGGCATATTAACGTGTTACTGATAAGTGCAGGAGTGGTGACAACTTTACCACTGTTGTGTTTTACCGGTGCAGCAAAACGCCTTCAGTACAGCACATTAGGCTTTTTTCAGTACATTGGTCCAAGTTTAATGTTTATGCTTGCCGTGGCTTTTTATGGTGAGGTATTTGATGCTGAGCGTGTGGTGACCTTTGCTTGTATTTGGAGCGCTTTGGCGTTATTCAGTTGGGATTCGTACCGCCAAAGTCGTAAGCAACGCAAAGCGAAATTAGAGGCAGTGACTAAGCCTGTATAGGCTTAGCTTATTAGTTTGTTGCGCCCAGACTCTTTTGCTTGATAAAGCTTTAGATCGGCCTGTTTTATTAGTTCATCTAAACTATAAATAGGCCCATTATGAAAACCAATCGACAGCGTAAACTTGATACGGTCTTTGCTAAATTCAGGGCTGTGCTTTTCAACAAATAAGCGGAATTTTTCTAAACGCTGTAACGATTCATGTCGGTCTTGATCAGCAAAATATACTGCAAACTCTTCACCACCAAAGCGGCCAACTAAATTATTTTTAAAATACTTTGCCATACATTGCGATAGGCCTTTAAGCACTTCATCACCGGCATCATGACCATAGTTATCATTTATTGATTTAAAGTGGTCAATATCGATCATAGCTAAAGAGACAGAGTTTTCTGCCAGTTTTGCAGCTTTGAGGTGGCTGTTTGCTTCACCAAAGAAATAGCGGCGATTAGGCAGCTTAGTGAGGTAATCAGTGTTTGCTTGTAAACGAATCGTTTTAATGTTTTCAAGCATGTCGACGTTTTGACTTAGCCGGCAATAGAATTCTTCATTATTAAATGGCTTGCGAAGGTAATCGTCTGCACCAGATTTTAAAAAGCGCGTTGATAAGTGCAGAGTATCGAGTGCAGAAATGCCGATTATGGCTTTTTCATCATTGGAATATAAACGACGAATTTCAACACAAAGCTCATCCCCATTCATGTTTGGCATTTCGTTATCGGTAATGATCACCGATATTTTTGGGTTTTCAGCCAGTACTTTTAAAGCGTCGACACCATCAACAGCTTCAATGGTTTGGTATTTGTGACGAGTTAATAAGTTACAAATGTGGTGGCGAGTTGCCGCTGAATCATCAACGACAAGAACTTGCACTTGTTCATTTCGAGGCAAGCGAGCGAGTTGTTTTTCCAGATACTGATAAGCTTGTTTATTTTCTTTAGTAATGTAGTCAATTATTGGGTGCTTTTCGACAATATTACGCGTTGTCTCATCTAGGTTTCCCGTCATGACAATTGTGGGAATATCAGAGGCGATAGTAAAAGGAATTGCTTCGCCTTTTGGTGCATCAGGTAGAATAAAGTCTACTACCGAGCAAAAATAAGAGTGCTCTTCAACTAACTTTTTTGCTTCAGCCAACGAGCCTGCAATATCGGCTTCATAACCAACTTTTTGCGCGATATGCTTTTGCACTCGCGCAATCGTTGGCGTATCTTCAATTATTAATATTCTTCTAGTCACGGTTTGCCTTGTTATAACTTTTTGGCGAAGCAATAGTTACTACAAGTTTTAACCTTAAAAGCCTAAAAAAGCAAATCGTTATAAGCTGTCTGACTCAGAATAATATTCAACGCTTTGTGTTGTTGGGTTTGCAATACGGGAACGTCCAAACAATGTATGAAATTTCGTTTTGCAAGTGGTTTGCTTTAGGTATTTGACCCAAGCACGTTCAATTGCATTGGTCGCGTCAAGATTGCCGGTGACAACTTGTACAAATTGAGTTTGAAATTCATTTTGTGGTTCTAGGGTTTTGTTGTATAAACCCTTTAGAACAACACCATGCTGCTCGAGAATGTCGGCTTCTAGCAAAGTGAAGTGACCACTACGACCAAAACCGCGTGGGAAATTTTGATCATCATAGAATTGACGTTGGCTTGCAAATGCCTGACGAAGTGATGAAATGTCATTGCTCATGGCTTTATCCTCATGCCCTAATTTCTTGCTGGAGTATGGATCAAGTTGTCGATTTTATTAAACAAATTATTTTTATCGTAAGGGTAAAAAATGGATATCGATTTATTGAAGACTTTTGTTGAAGTGGTCCGTACGCGCCATTTCGGTAAGGCAGCTGAAAATTTATATATTACACAGTCTGCGGTGAGTTTTCGGATCCGACAATTAGAGCAAGGTTTAGGCGTTAACTTATTTATTCGCCAACGTAACAACATACAGTTAACGGCGCCTGGTGAGCGATTACTGCCACATGCACAAATGATCATTACGGGTATGCAGCGCGCAAAAGTTGATGTGGCACTTGCAGATAATATGCATAAGCAAATTAGCTTAGCAGGAACACCTAATATTTGGGATGCATTTTTACAGTTTGGTATTACTAATATTGTTTCTGCTATGCCGGGTGTGTCGTTAGTTGCTGAAGTCAAAGCACAACAAGAGAGTACTCGCTTATTACTGGAACGTACTCTAGATTTAGCTGTGTTATTCGATCCCCCTAAAGTAGATGAACTGGTTGTACAGCGAATTTGTGAGCTACCTATTATTCCAGTGAGCGCGTTTGAAACAGCAAATAGTGAAAACTTTTTCGATAATCAATATGTCTATGTTGATTGGGGTACCACCTTTTCTTTATGGCATGCTCGTGAGTTTAACGGCCACGCCCCTCCATATTTTAGAACCAGTACGGGCCGTATTGCGCTTGATTTAATTTTGAAGTGCGGCGGCAGTGCCTTTATTCCTCAGTTATTAGTTGAAGAGCAGCTTAAATCTGGTGAGCTTTATCATGTTGAAGATGTTGCGCATACATCGCGTGATGTGTTTGTTGCTTACCACAGAGACAACGAGCAAACCCCTCTGTTAGAGAAGTTAGTCACTTTATTAACTGAGCTCCAAATAAAAGCTTAAAATTAATTTAATTTAGCTTTCATAAAAATTTAATTTTACAACAGTGAGTTACGTTTTTATTTCAAAATTAATTACATTTTATGAAGCTAAATTGACGCTTTTATTTCAACTGTCATCTTTCTGTCATTTTTTACTGTCACACTGCGCGCATTGAAACACAACATGTGTTTTTTGTTGCGATTATTGAGGAAACGACATGAAATTTGCAAAGTCTAGCTTATTCCTAGCTTTATTTGGTGGTTTATCTTTTTCTGCACTAGCTGATGTAGATGTATATGGTAAAGCAAACGTGACTGTTCAATCATCAGATGATGGCGAAGGGTCTTTCACTGAAATTAAAAGCAATAACTCACGTTTTGGCTTAAAAGGTTCAGAAAAAATTTCTGAAGGCTTAGAAGCGGTTTATAAATTTGAGTTTGGTGTAGACGTATCTGACGCTGATTCAAAAGGCGACAATGACGATAACATCACTGCGCGTAATCAATACGTGGGTGTGAAAGGTAGCTTTGGTCAAGTTGTTATCGGTCGTAACGATACAGCAATGAAGCAGTCTCAAGGTAAAGTTGATTTATTCAATGACCTTGAAGGCGATATCAAGAACGTATTTAAAGGCGAAAACCGTTTAGGCGACACGATTTCTTATGCTTCTAAAGACTTCAGTGGCTTCAAAGTATTAGCAACTTATGTAGCTGAAGATGATGTAGACGCTGATAACGGTTACTCTGTAGCGTTAACTTACGGCGATGCAAAACTTAAAGAAAGCAAACTTTATGCATCAGTTGCAGCTGACAGCGAAGTAAAAGGTTACGACATTGTTCGTGCAACAGTACAAGGTAAATTAGGTGACTTCAAACTAGGTGCTATGTACCAAACACAAGAAAAAGTGGATGGTAGCGCAGAAGCTGATGGTTACTTAGTAAATGCTGCTTACCAAATGAATAGCAACACATTCAAAGTACAGTACCAAGTAATTGACTTTGATGAAGGCGATAAGAAAACAGCTATTTCTGCAGGTGTTGATCACAAGCTAAACAAAAACACCAAGGTATTTGGTTTCTACTCAACGTTTGATACAGACAATCAAGTTGACCAAGATTACCTAGGTGTTGGTATTGAATACAAATTCTAAGTGAACACTCCCTTACTTGTGAGCCCAGCTAATTAGCTGGGCTTTTTTTGTTGAACAACAAAATTATACTGAAGTTAGCTTTAAGCTTGTGCGTAGTTTGATTTGCCTGCAAGCCAGCGTTGAATCAATTTATCGGTAAGTTCTGGGTAGTCATTCAATATTTTGAAAGCGATGGGTCTGACATGATTGAGTGTTTGTTTATCGCGGTTTAGGTCGGCGATTTTGAATTCAGCTAAGCCTGTTTGTTTGGTGCCAAGTACTTCACCTGGGCCACGGATTTCGAGATCTCGCTCAGCAATCACAAAGCCATCATTACTTTCACGCAGCACACCTAAGCGTTTTTGCGCTGTAGCTGATAATGGCGCATGATAAAGTAAAACACAGTGTGATGCCGTTGCCCCACGACCAACACGGCCGCGTAGCTGGTGAAGTTGTGCAAGCCCTAACCGTTCAGGGTTTTCAATAATAATAAGGCTCGCATTAGGCACATCAACACCCACTTCAATCACGGTTGTGGCAACCAGTACATGAATATTACCTGCTTTAAACTCACTCATAATGGCTTGCTTTTCGGCGGCTTTCATCCGGCCATGCACCAAGCCAACGTTTAGCTCTGGCAGTGCTGCTTTTAATTGCTCGGCGCTATCCTCGGCGGCTTGGCATTGCAGCACTTCAGATTCATCAATCAGGGTGCAAACCCAATACACTTGACGACCTTGCTCTGAGCATGCTGTTCTCACACGTTGAATAATTTCGTCTCGGCGTGCATCTGGAATCGCCACCGTTGTGATAGGCGTTCTACCGGGTGGTAACTCATCAATCACTGAGGTTTCTAAATCAGCGTAGGCTGTCATTGCTAAGGTTCGCGGGATAGGGGTTGCAGTCATAACTAATTGGTGTGGGTAGCAATCACCAAAGCGACCTTTTTCACGCAGTGATAAACGCTGATGAACACCAAAGCGGTGTTGCTCATCTATGATAATTAAAACGAGATTATTAAACTCAACCTGTTCTTGGAATAATGCATGGGTGCCAACAATCATTTGTGCTTCCCCAGAGGCGATTTTCTCCAAAGTCGCTGCACGCTCTTTACCTTTACTTTTGCCACCTAACCAAGCGACTTCAACACCGAGTTGATTAAACCATTGGCTAAAGTTGATGCCATGTTGCTCTGATAAAATCTCTGTTGGTGCCATTAGCGCTACTTGATAGCCTTCGCTGATAGCACTGAGCGCACTGAGCGCTGCAACTAAGGTTTTACCAGAGCCTACATCGCCTTGTACTAGGCGCATCATCGGAAACGGGTGTTGTAAGTCACCTTTGATTTCTGCCACTACACGACTTTGTGCGTTAGTTGGGCTAAAGGCTAAATTAGCTAAAAACTGTTGCTCAAGTTGGTTATGCGGCTTTAAAGCAACCGCTTTTACCGTTTGCCCTTTTTGACGTAGCTTTAAAAGGCTTAAGTTTTGCGCAAGCAGCTCTTCAAACACTAGCCGTTGCTGGGCAGGGTGCATACCTTGTTCAAGGGCAGTTAAATCAATATCGTTTTGTGGGCGATGTAAGGTCATGAGCGCATCGGCTAAACGCATTCCGTTCGGCTGAAACTGTTCTGGCAGCAACTCTTCTACAGGGTATTTAGTTAATAGCGCAAGCGCTTGATCGCTAAGCGCACGAATAGATAACTGTTTAAGTCCTTCGGTAACAGGATAAACCGGCGTAAGCGTGGTATTCGTTGGTTGCTCAGAAGGGGTATCCGATAAGCTGTATTCAGGGTGTGTCATTTCAAAGCCAACACGACCACGGCGGATCTCACCAAAGCAGCGAATGATTTTACCTGTACCTAAGGCATTTTTTTGAGCCGCGCTAAAGTTAAAAAACCTGAGCGTTAAACGGCCCGTGCCATCATTTACTTGGCAAACCAGCATGCGTCTTTTACCAAAGGTAATTTGGCTGGTTTCAATAGTGGCTTCAACACTAACATGGCTATGCGGTTGCAGCTCGCAGATGGGATGAATACGAGTGCGGTCTTCATAGCGGTGAGGTAAATGAAACAGCATGTCTTGCACCGTATGAATATTTAGCTTAGCAAGGCGCTCGGCCATTTTTGGGCCGACGCCTTTTAATTCTGTAATTGGGTATAACGCTAAGCTAGGATGACTCAAAGGTGACTCAAATTATTAATTAGTAGACTGTTTTTCAGTTTACTTGCACTCGTTAGTGGCTTCAAGCGGTTGCGTGTGTTTTAAAATGTTCCAGAACGTTTCATCAGCAACAATTTCACCATTTTCATCCAGCTCAGGGTACGGCAGCTCTTTTTCGCGGCATTGTTCAGCAATGATAGGGTGACAGCCTTCAAACAAAATACGATGCTTAACTTTCGCATCAAGCATATCGCGGTTATAAAGACCTGCTTCTTCACGTTGGCGCTGTGCTTCAAATAAAATAAGTGCCGCTGCAACAGATACATTAAGAGATTGCACCATTCCTTGCATTGGGATGATGATGTTTTTATCAGCATGAGCGAGGGCACGCGGCGAAATACCATCACGTTCTTGACCAACAATAACAGCTGTCGGTTTGGTGTAATCAATTTCACGAAAGTCGACTGCGTCGTCGCTGAGGTGAGTTGCTAAAATTTGTACATCAGGATTTTGCGCACGCATCATGGCTACGGCTTCATCGATATTGCGATGCAAGTGAGTTTCGAGCCAGTTTTTACTACCACCTGAAGTATTGTTAGTTAACCATTTTTGATTCTCTGGCCATACAGCATGAACATGATGGCAGCCTGTCGCGTCAGCAGTGCGGGCAATGGCCGATAAATTATGATGCTTATGTACTTCTTCTAAACAAACCGTTAGGTCCGTTTGGCGGCGGTCTAACACGCGCTTAACACGCTCAAAGCGAGTTGTATCCATAGTTGTGTGCTCGTTGACGGATTCTAATTGGCGCTGATTATACCCTAGGGAACAACAGCACGGCTAATTGGGTTTTGTAATGAGATCAGCGTTTCTGTTGATTGAATAGCTTCGATGGCTTGTATTTTGTTAATTAACACATCTTGTAGATGATCAATTGAGCGTGCCATCACTTTGATAAATATACTGTAATTACCCGTGGTGTAATAGGCTTCTACGACTTCTTCTAGCTCTTTTAAATGCAGTAACGTTTGTGGGTAATCACGGGCATTGTTGAGGTTAATACCAATAAAACAGCAAACATCGTAACCAAGCTGTTTGGCATCAATACTGACTTGGGTGCCTGTAATAATTCCCGCTTGTTTCATCTTTTCGACTCGAACATGAATAGTTCCGGCACTTACTGCAAAGCGTTTAGCAAGTTCTGCATACGCTGTTCGCGCATTTTCCATTAACGCGTTAAGGATGTTTTTATCGAGATTATCGATTTGATAATTTTCCATGGTATTTATTAGTGTTAATTATTGAATCAGTAAAATTTATAGCATTATTTTTATGAAAATTTCAATGTTAAGTTCTTTTTGTTGCGGGTTATTGAAAATTATCTTTGTTTAGTTGAGGATTGTTTTAACAAGAGGGGCCAAGCAGCGGGTTTCTCTAATCAAGCAAGTAACAATAACTGGGAATGAGGCCAATTATTATGAGTTCACACTACCTGCAGCAACAGCAGCAAATTAGTAAAGTAAAACAGTTTTTTTCAAGCCAATTAGAACAACAATTAGGATTAGTTGAGGTACAAGCGCCGATCTTGGCAAAAGTAGGCGATGGTATTCAAGATAACTTAAGCGGTACTGAAAATGCTGTATCGGTAGCAGTGAAAACAATTCCGGGTAGCCAATTTGAAGTAGTGCACTCTTTAGCTAAATGGAAACGCAAAACCTTGGCTGATTACGATTTTTCGGTAGGTGAGGGGCTCTATACGCATATGAAGGCGCTTCGCCCAGATGAAGAATCTTTAAGCCCAATTCACTCGGTGTATGTTGACCAATGGGATTGGGAAAAAGTAATTTGCGAGAGTACTGAGCGCACCTTAGACAAGCTAAAAGAAACCGTAACATCACTTTATCAGGCTATTAAAGCAACCGAACGCTTTGTATCAAGCGAGTTTGGTTTAACGCCATTTTTGCCAGAGCAAATCACCTTTGTACACAGTGAACAGTTACGTCAGATGTATCCTGACTTTACTGCAAAACAACGTGAAAAAGCGGTAGCACAAGAAT
The DNA here is from genome assembly GCF_005887425.1 of Pseudoalteromonas sp. S2721. Taxonomy (NCBI): domain Bacteria; kingdom Pseudomonadati; phylum Pseudomonadota; class Gammaproteobacteria; order Alteromonadales; family Pseudoalteromonadaceae; genus Pseudoalteromonas; species Pseudoalteromonas sp. S2721. Next base: position 8,738 of record NZ_PNCZ01000008.1, on the reverse strand, counting down.
ACGGTGCGGTATTTTTAATTGGTATAGGCGGCACACTTGCCGATGGCAAAATTCATGACGTACGAGCACCGGATTATGACGATTGGTCAACCCAAACCTGCAGTAAATTTGCAGGCTTAAACGGTGATATTTTAGTTTGGAACCCGGTGCTAGAAGATGCCTTTGAAATCTCTTCAATGGGCATTCGTGTAAGTCCTGATGCATTAGCTACACAATTAGCGATTACAGGCGACCAAGCTCGTTTAGAGTTTGATTGGCATAAACAGCTACTTGCGAAGCAGTTCCCGCAAACAATTGGTGGTGGGATTGGTCAATCACGACTCGCTATGTTGCTGTTACAAAAACAGCATATCGGGCAAGTACAAGTAGGTGTTTGGCCTGAAAAGCTAAAACAGCAAGTGGAAGGAATTCTCTAAGTTAAGATTAATGACCCTGGTAAAAAGAGGCTTAAAGCCTCTTTTTTATTAACTGGTTTTAAACTCCACCTCAACCTTGTTCTCTTCAAGCTTAACCTTGCAAGGGGGGTACTTACGGTTTGTACGTAGCACTTTTTCAAAAATATGTATTTCTACCCCTGAGTGCAATGTTTTGTTAACGACTAATTGCGCATCTTCAAGTAAATCATGCAAATGATGCTCTAAACTTGATAGTTTTTTCTCAAGCATTTCAGCTTGCTCGCAATAGTGCATTTGTGTGGCCCCTATTTTGGCCAGAAGAGTTTTTTTCTTTTCTGCATCTTTTACTAAATCCGCTTTTTCGATAGCCGCTTGTAAGGTATCAAGTTGCGAATCTGTTTGTGCTAAATCTTTGAAGCATTGGTCTGTTTGTGCTGTTACATCAGCACCTGAAGCCGCTAAGTTAATCACCATCTTCGCGCCTGATTCATTGCCAATTTCGCCAGCAATAACTATTTGAGCATCTAAAATTTCACCGCCAAATAGTTTTCCTTGGGGGTTATCTTCTTGGCCGACTTGCAACAATTTAGTGGCTTTCATTACACAATGGCTGGCTTGTCGGTCGATGAGGATATTGTTTGCTTCAAGGTAGCTGTATTGACCATGTGATAAGTGAATGTCGCCTTGGCTGATGATATTACATGATAACTTTTTATCTTCGAGTTGGTGGCCAATTACGCCTTGTTTTATGGTGATATCACCAGCTGCAGATAAATGACCAGACTCTACAGTGCCCATAACTGTTATATCGCCTTTGGCATTAATACGCATTCCCGGCTCAACATTATGAGTTACAATGACGCTACCTTCAAAATCTACATGGCCGGTTTTTACGTTGACATCGGCAATGGTAAAAATATCATCAACACGCATGCCATTCGCGATATCTACTGGAACACCTGCAATGGCTGAAATAAGTTCAAGCGGATTATTTTTAGATATTTCGGTACCTTCACCAGCAACTAGAGTGTTACTTTCACCAGGCTTGGCTGGTAATACATCACCAGTAACAGTAAAGCCTTCTTTACCCGGAGTCGCAGGGATTTGCTTGATAAGTAATACGCCGGGTTCGACACTGGCAAGCTTGCCAAAATCACGCATATCGACAGTACCATCTTCACGCAATTTGGGTTTTTTTAAGCGATCTTTGAGCGTTTCAACTTGAGAAACTAGTTTTGATGGTTGGCCATCGATAGGTAAGCGACCTTTTGCTAGCACGCCTTTAGCGACTTCTCCTGCTGGTAACTCAAACTGTTGTTGTAATAGCTGTTCCAAGAAAGCTTGTTTGTACCCGCGAGCAACGCCCGCTCTGATAAGCTCCTTTTTAGCTTCATCAAGCGTCATAACTTTGCCGCCTTCAGCAAGAGTAAGTTCGCCTGTAGCAAGCATTTTATCATCGCTTAGGGTTACAACTAGGCTCGCATCATGTTTAGAGGCAACAACAAGCATGCGCTCGTTAGAGTCACTTTTGAAGAATTTATTGATAGCTTCATGATCCACTCTGCATTCGCAAAATGGTGACTTTTCTAATGCTTCGATAATAAACGCAGCACTAGGAGGCGAGTTTTCATGAACATCTAATAAAACGTTGCCGTTGTGAGCGAGCTTAAACACGTGGAGATCCTTTTTGACTACATTAGCTAAAGGTTTTATTTGTTATAACAACAGAGTGCTAGAGATTTGCTAATGAGTCAAGAATTTCGGGTGAGGGAAGTAATAACTTTTTCTAAAAAAGTGCCAGCAACTTTGTGTTGCTGGCAGGGCTGATTAGTTTGTTGAAGGTAGCTCCATGATACCGTCAATCTCAACTTGCACGCCTTTTGGTAACGCACGTACGCCAATTGCGGCACGTGCTGGGTATGGCTGCTTAAAGTACTGACTCATTACTTCGTTGACAATCGCAAAGTTAGATAAGTCAGTTAGAAAGATATTTACTTTCACCATGTCTTGAATTTGGCCGCCGGCAGCTTGGCAAACAGCCGTTAGGTTTTTGAATACTTGGTGAGTTTGCTCAGTGAAGTCTTCAGAGATCACTTCCATTGTTTCTGGTACAAGTGGAATTTGACCTGATAAATAAACAGCCGTGCCTACTTTAACTGCTTGGCTGTAAGTACCGATAGCTGCAGGCGCATTATCAGTAGAAATAAAAGATTTGTTCATGATTATCCTTGTTACTTTTTACGATAGACTCTTTGCACATCAGGCATAACGCGAATGCGGCGCATAATGTTAGCAACATGAACGCGGTTTTTAACCGTGATGCCTAAATCTATCATGTATAAATTACTTTCTTTTTCGTCAGTCGCTATTTCAACAATATTGGCTTGGGTTGAGGCAACAACATTGGTTAATTTAGCCAGCGCACCTTGGTGATTAATAATCTCAATACGAAGGGCCGCAATATATTCTTTCTCTGGGTTATCGTCCCATTTTACAACGAGGTATTTTGAGCGCTCTTTTTCCCAACCACGAATATTTTTACATTCTTGGCGGTGAACCGTAAGGCCTTTACCTTGGCTGATATAAGCTGTAATAGCATCCCCCGGGACTGGGCGGCAGCATTTAGAGTAATTAACTAACATGCCTTCAGTACCTATGATGGTCGCTTTTGCTTTTTGTGCTAGGTCGTCTAGGTCGTCTGCATCAACTTGCATCAAGCGTTTTGCAATAAGCACACTCATAAGATTACCTGAGCCTATTTCGACTAGTAGCTCAAGGACGGTATTTAGTTCATGCTCTTGAAGTACACGGCGAATGTTTTCATCTGGAATATCATCCAGTTTGGTTTCACCAAGTGCTGAGTCTAGTAAACGTCGACCGAGCAGCATGGCTTCTTCATGCTGTTGGCTCTTAAGGTAATTGCGAATACCTAAACGTGCTTTACCTGTTACAACGAAGTTTAACCAAGTTGCATTAGGGTGTGCTCCAGAGCTGGTGATGATTTCGACCGTTTGCCCTGTATCAAGCGCTTTGCTGAGTGGGTGAGGTTTACGGTTAACGCGTGCCCCCACACAGGTATTTCCTACATCAGTATGAACTGCATAAGCAAAGTCGACTGCTGTCGCACCCATTGGTAGCTCAACGATACGGCCATCTGGCGTGAAAACATAGATCTCTTCAGGGAATAGCTCTGTTTTAACGTTTTCAACAAACTCAAAAGACGAACCAGCGCTTTGCTGAAGTTCGAGTAAGCTTTGCATCCATTGGCGAGCACGTTGTTGTGCTGTGTGGCCTGCGCTATCACCGGCTTTTTTATACATCCAGTGAGCAGCAACCCCTTTATCTGCCATATGATCCATATCGTGGGTACGAATTTGAATCTCAACAGGAATACCATGAGGGCCAACTAATGAGGTATGAAGCGACTGATAGCCGTTAGTTTTTGGTACAGCAATATAATCTTTAAAGCGAGTTTCGATTGGCTTGTAAAGGTTATGCGCAACACCTAATACGCGATAACAGGTATCCATATTATCAACATTGATACGAAACGCGTAGATATCCATCACTTCGTTAAACGAAAGCTCTTTATTAAGCATTTTTTTGTAAATGCTATAAAGGTGTTTTTCGCGGCCAGATATAGTTGCTTCGATGCCAGACTCTTCTAAACGTGCTTCAATTTCAGTTTTAATATTACTGATAACTTCTTTACGGTTACCACGTGCTTTGACTACTTCTGATCTTAATGCGCGATGACGCATCGGGTATAACGCTTGAAAGCCTAAATCTTCTAATTCATTTTTAATATCGTGAATACCAAGGCGGTTCGCAATTGGTGCGTAAATCTCTAGGGTTTCACGGGCAATGCGACGGCGTTTGTCAGGGCGCAGTGCGCCTAAAGTACGCATGTTGTGAGTACGGTCAGCCAATTTAATTAAGATCACGCGAATATCTTGCGTCATCGCCATGATCATTTTGCGGTAGTTTTCGGCTTGGAATTCTTTTTTATCTTTAAAGCTGAGTTTATCTAGCTTACTCACCCCTTCAACAAGCTCGGCAACGGTGTCGCCAAAAATTTCAGCTAAGTCTTGTTGGCTAAAGTCAGTGTCTTCAATCACGTCATGCATCAGGGCAGCCATCAGTGTTTCATGGTCTAAGTGCATGCCGGCAAGTATTTGTGTCACTTCGACAGGGTGGGTGATATAAGGCTCGCCACTTGAGCGTGTTTGGCCTTCGTGGGCTTCGCGAGCGACCACGTATGCTTTTTGTACCAGCTCAATCTCAGCGGGTGGTAAGTATTCGGATATTTTCTTTTTGAGGCCTTCGAATAGATACAAAGTCACACTCCAATGCGCAAATGAAGTAAATCGGTAACGGTATGAATAGAATATACGATGAAAAGAAGGGCTTGCCAACGGCTAGTGTAGAAATACTAGCCGTATAGCTAAATCAAAGCGGGGAGCTTGATTACTGGTTGCCACCTACGATAGCAGCCACAGCAGCCATTTCTGCTGCTTCTTGATGTTGTTGTTCTTCACGATCAATTAAGTCCATAGAAGAGCTATCTACTAACCCTTTCTCAATTTCACGTAAAGCAATAACCGTTGGTTTGTCATTTTCAGCATCAACGAGTGGATCTTTACCACCAACCGCGATTTGGCGGGCACGACGAGCCGCAACTAAAATTAAGTCAAAACGATTACCAATTGCATCTACTGCATCTTCAACAGTTACGCGAGCCATCTTAGCACTCCAAATAAATTCTTAAGCAAAGGCGTAGTTTACTGTACCAAGTTAAATTCGCCAATAGCTTGTGGTTAATTTTTATCTTATTCTTAAAAAGTATTACTTAAGTAAGTTCTCTAATAACGCCTGATGGCGCACAGTTTGGCTTTTTAACGATAAACGTTTAGCCATAACGATCGTTTCGATTTCTGTAAGTGCAGTATCAAAGTCATCGTTAACAACAACATAATCATACTCATTATAGTGTGATGTTTCTGATTGTGCTTTTGCCATTCTTCCTGCGATTACCTCAGCAGAGTCTTGACCACGGTTATTTAAGCGTGATTCAAGTTCTTCTTTTGATGGTGGAAGAATAAAGATAGTCTCAACATCATCAACTAATTTGCGGATTTGCTGAGCACCTTGCCAATCGATATCTAAAAATACGTCAATACCTGCTTCAAGTTGACTTTCGATTGCTTGCTTAGACGTACCATAGTAGTTATCAAACACTTGCGCCCATTCAAAAAAGTCATTTTTCTCAATTAGCGTTTTGAACTCATCAACAGAAACAAAGTGATAGTGCACACCGTTTTCTTCACCCGGACGAGGTGAGCGAGTGGTGTGCGAAACCGATACCTTCATATCGCTGTGTTTCTTTAGTAAAGCACCAATTAAGCTTGATTTACCAGCCCCCGATGGAGCTGACAAGATAAATAAATTTCCGCGAGTTTGCGCCATGATCTGTCTCTAATAAAAAATAAACAGGCTCGGACTATCGCTAATCCAAGCCTTTAATTGAACTATTGTACTTTATTTCGCTAAAAGTGCTCAAGTTTGCCTGCTTTTAGACTTTTCAAAAACAAAAGACCCAGCAGGTGCTGGGTCTTATAAAAAACTGTAAAGCGTGCTTACTCAATATTCTGAATTTGTTCGCGCATTTGCTCGATTAACACTTTTAGTTCTACCGCAGCGTTTGTGATGTCACTGTTGATAGACTTTGACGCTAATGTGTTTGCTTCACGGTTAAACTCTTGCATCATAAAGTCTAGGCGTCGGCCACATGCGCCGCCTTTAGTTAAGATTTTTTTGGTTTCTTTAACATGCGACTTTAAGCGGTCAAGTTCTTCAGCAACATCTTGCTTTTGCGCAAGGTAAATAAGCTCTTGCTCAAGGCGAGACTCATCGATGTCTGTTTTTAGTTCTTCTAGCTTTTGGTTTAGTTTTTCGCGCTGCCATTTAGCGATTTCTGGTAAGTGGCCTTCAACAATAGTTACTTGCTCTAAAATTGCATCAAGGCGAGTTGCTATCATTTCTTGTAAGTTTGCACCTTCATCGCCGCGGGCTTGTTTAAAATCTTCAATCACTTCATCGAAGCCTGCAATTAGCGCAGTGTTTACGCTATCCATATCGAGCTCTTCGGCTTCCATCACGCCAGGCCAACGTAAAATATCAACTGGGTTGATGTCACCATTGCTTTGGTTTTGCACCCATTGTGCGCTTTTAATTAATTGTTCAGCGAGTGATTCGTTAATCGTTAACTCACCAACATGCGCTGGATTTGCAGCAAACTTTAAGAAAACTTCAACTTTACCGCGTTGTAAATGTTTACGTAAACGCTCACGAATAACCGGTTCCATGCCACGAAATTGCTCAGGTGCGCGGATAAAAGTTTCAAGGTAACGTTGGTTTACTGAACGAATTTCCCAAGTGCCAGTGCCCCATTCGCCTTTAATTTCGCGGCGCGCATAAGCTGTCATGCTGTGGATCATGGATGATTTCCTAGTGTTATTAAATTTACAAAGTTGACTGATTATACCGAATCAGCTTTTAACCTCTAGCGTAAATTTTCTGAAATGTGCTTTTCTGATGCAGTTAATTATGTAAATGAACATGGCATCTAGCACCACATCGACTTATAATGTGGCAAATTCAGAATTAAGGGGATCGTTAATGCGTCCAAGCGAAAGAACACCTAACCAAATTAGACCGGTTACATTCACACGTAATTACACTATGCATGCTGAAGGGTCAGTATTAGTAGAGTTTGGAAATACTAAAGTTTTGTGTACAGCAACTGTTGAAGCTGGTGTACCACGCTTTATGAAAGGCCAAGGTAAAGGTTGGGTTACGGCTGAATACGGTATGTTACCTCGTTCAACACATACTCGTAATGGTCGTGAAGCATCGCGCGGTAAGCAAGGCGGTCGTACTATGGAAATTCAACGCTTAATCGCACGTGCACTTCGTGCTGCGGTTGACTTAAAGGCGTTAGGTGAAAACACCATTACTATCGATTGTGATGTAATTCAAGCAGATGGCGGTACACGTACGGCATCAATCAGTGGTGCATGTGTTGCATTAGTTGATGCGCTTACTTACATGCGTAGTAAAGGTATGATCAATTCAAACCCACTTAAGCATATGATTGCGGCAATTTCAGTTGGTGTATATAAAGGTCAACCAATTAGTGACCTTGAGTACCTAGAAGATTCTGAAGCCGAAACAGATATGAACGTGATCTTGACCGAAACTGGCAAAATCATCGAAATCCAAGGCACAGCTGAAGGCGAACCTTTCTCATTCGACGAACTTGATGAGCTACTTACATTAGCTAAGCACTCAATTCGTGAAATTATCGACGTTCAAAAGCAAGCATTAGCTTGATAAAGAAGTAGGTTTATTAGTTATGAAAGATTATCAAAAAGAGTTTATTGAATTCGCACTTGAAAAGCAGGTGCTTAAATTTGGTGAGTTTACTTTAAAGTCTGGCCGCACTAGTCCTTACTTTTTCAATGCTGGTTTATTCAATACCGGTCGTGACCTTGCACGCTTGGGTCGCTTTTACGCTGCAGCACTTGAAGATGCGGGCATTGATTACGATGTATTATTCGGCCCTGCTTATAAAGGTATTCCAATCGCAACAACAACAGCGGTTGCTTTAGCAGATCATCACGACAAAGATGTACCATATTGTTTTAACCGTAAAGAGAAAAAAGCACACGGTGAAGGTGGTACATTAGTAGGTTCTGAACTTAAAGGTAAGATCATGTTAGTTGATGACGTGATCACTGCAGGTACAGCTATTCGTGAGTCTATGGAAATCATTGCAGATAATGGTGCGGACTTAAGTGGTGTTTTAATTGCACTTGACCGCCAAGAGAAAGGTAAAGCTAAGTTATCTGCTATTCAAGAAGTCGAGCGAGACTTTGGCACTAAAGTTATCTCTATTGTAAAACTAGCTGACTTAATTAGTTACCTAGAAGCCAAAGGTACAATGGATGAGCATTTAGCTGCAGTAAAAGCATACCGTGATCAATACGGCATTGCTTAACACCTAAAATGCGAACAATTTAAAGGCCCAGCTATATTGCTGGGCCTTTTTGTTTTTAGAGTCTTGTACTTTTATGGCCTTAAATACGGTTAAAAAGTTACTGAAGCGTTAATAAAGTTTCTCTTTTGTGGTGTTTAGACTAAAAAGGATACAAAAGGCAGTTTTTTTAAAGTTTTCTCAAAAAAGTGCTTGCGTTAATTCGCTGCATCCCTATAATGCGCATCCACCGACACGGCGGACTGCTTACAAAAAAGCAAAACGATGAGTTGGTTGAGTCAAGTAAG
>NZ_PNCZ01000079.1:0-24006 GCF_005887425.1 Pseudoalteromonas sp. S2721 | reverse complement strand
GTGATATTAAGGCGTGTTTGAAACGCTAATTAAGTTTCTACGTGGGGTTGCCATGCTCTTCTCCTCCATGAGTTGAACACTATAAGCTTAGCTGTAATTCTAAAGAGTGAGAAACAGAAAGTAGTTTATTCACTTTTTTGTTAAACAATTGACAATTTGTTTCGCAAGTAATCTTAGGTTGATTATACTTTAAAAACTAGTAAGTTAACTCGAAATCATAAATGATGACTTGCTAGAATCCCAACATATAAGTTTCTTTATTTCTAGCTCTTTTAGTATGTTGAGTAGTTCGGTTTCAGAAAGACAGCAGTTCTGTTTTAGGTTATCAATAGAAATTTCTTTATTAGAGTTGTTAACTTTTGAGGCTAACATAATACGATAAATTAATTTTGACTTGCGATTCATAATGCACTCTCCACATTTGCATAGCATTTTATAATAAATTGCTACTCTCTAATTTGTTGAAGCTTGGTTTTGTTGAGGAAAGGCATTGCAAGCTTCCTCTATATAGTTTCATTACAAGCAAATTAGATGTGTTTATTATTAGATTTTATGTGTATTGATGATTTTTTCGACTATGAGCGATCTTTTTCGCTAAGTCAAATGCAATTGATATGCTAATTTTACCAAAAGTGGGTGTCTAATTACGTGATGTCTCTAGTCCTCTCTAAAGTAGGTGATTAATTATCTTTAAACATGGGTGTCTTTTTATCATTTCTCAGACACTAGCTGTTGGGATTTAAACTGTTAGTGCTGGAGTCATGTGCTCTAATTATGGGGCCGTTTTTATTAATCAGATAAGTTTTGGCTGTGCTGTGAAATGGCATTATTTAAGGCTTCAAACAGTAGATGTTTTTCAACGGGCTTACCAACATGGCAGTAAAAACCACAGTTCTTGTATTCAATAATATTTTCTTTCATGACATTTGCTGTTAACGCGATTACCGGAGTCGTAGGGTTTAATGCTCGAATGTGTGCACAGGCTTCAATCCCCCCCATTTTTGGCATTTGGATATCCATCAGGACGAGCATAGGGTTTATTTTTTTAAATAAATCTATAGCCTCTAGACCATCTTTGGCAAACTGAACATTGGCATTTGTTTCGGCCATTAAGGATTGAATGACCATAGTATTAAGTGGGTTATCTTCAGCAATTAGAACTGTTTTACCTTCAAGATTGGGAACATCAGTTATATGGGGGCTTTCTATGATTTGCTGCTGCTCTGCTATTTCTAGCGGTAAAAATATGGTAGAGCGTGTGCCTTCGCCTAATTTACTATCAACGTCTATAGTACCTCCCATCCGTTTAATTAAGTTTGTTGTTATTGACATGCCAAGGCCTGTGCCGCCAAAGCGGCGTGTAATACTATTATCAGCCTGTTGAAAGCGTTGAAAAAGATTTGCCAAACCTTCTTCACTCATACCTATTCCTGTGTCTAATACTTGTAACTCGATACCTGGGATTAAGTTTTTTACTTTTTTCTTTACAATAACTTGTATACCACCTTGCTCTGTGAATTTCACAGCGTTAGAAACTAGGTTTAAAATTATTTGCCTAATACGAACAGGATCACCAATCCATATATTTTCGACATTTTTGTCTATATCAATGTTTAGCTCGATAGACTTTTCGTTACAGATAGGTAAAAAATCAGAATTTATAGATTCAACTATTTTTATCAAAGAAAAGTTAACATTTTCGATTGTAAGCTCGTTCGCTTCCATTTTAGAAAAGTCTAAAATATCATTAATAATAGTAAGTAATGATCGGCATGAAAAAAGAGCTTTTGAGACAATTTCTATGTTTTGTGGCTTTTGAACATTAGGTTGAAGGATTTGTAGTAAACCCATAATACCATTTAAGGGGGTTCTAATTTCATGACTCATATTAGCAAGAAATTCTGATTTAATTCTTGCCCCTTCTAATGCTTGATCAGTTAAAGCTTGTTGCTCTTTATATGAGGTAGATAGCTTTTTAAAGTAAAAGAGTAAAATACCAGCCAAAAGTACAATCGTCAGAATATGAACTGTATATGCAAATTTAAAGTTTTCATTAATCGCCACACTCTTTTTCTTAAGCATGGTGTTTACGTGGCTTTCAAAGTCAGATAGAGCTGCAAGGGCTTTCGCATCATCAACTTTTACAATGTCGTCAATAGCTTCACTAGAAGCGCCTTGTTCAATCATTTTGAGCGCTAAATCAAGCTTTTCCTCATAATTAGCTAGGGTCGTTCTTACACCGCCGAGAGCTTGCTTGTCGTAATTTTCTACAGCTTCTAGCTTTTCAAGTATTACTTTTATTTCGTAAATTTCTTTTTTTATACTAGGGAGGTAAAGATCAACATTTTTTCTTAAAATTAGATTTTTAAAGTGGTGTATAAAGCCACCATATCCTAACCTTTGCACCAAGGTGTCATGTAAAACATAAACGTTGCTTGCAGTATTGGAATAATCACGCCATTGGTTATCAACATGCTTGTAAAAGAATAATGAAGTCACTGTTAGCAGAATGACTAATATAATCACAATTACCGCGTTTACTCTCAGCCTTGTTTGAGTTTTCTTTAGCGATTGAGTCATGAGTCTTGTACCTACTAATTAGTAACTTTAAGCATAGCATTTAAAAAGACAATCTGTGACTTTATTACTTAAGTTTTACCTATATCATTATTTAATAATACTTAATTATGTTTTATGTAAGGCTATTGCTACCTGTGTTAAGAGTTTCTGATTTTCGACTGCATGGATACAGAAGGGAGAGCAATGCGGGAGCAATTGCCGAAAATAACTAAATAATGAAATTTTTGCTTTGTTATCAACGAGGTTTTATTGCCTCAAAATAGTCTACCTAATTAAGCGCATAGGTATTAGTTTTTGCTATTAAATCGTGTAGGGTGCTCATAATAGAGTAATCATTTTTTATTTATCGTTTCCCACTCTGGCGAGTTACCTATTTTTTCGACTAAGAAATCTATAAGAACTCTTACTTTAGCCGTAAGTACATTTGATTTCGGGTATACAAGCCAGATAGCGCTGTTATCACTTATTTGATAATCAGGTAAAACTCGAATTAAAGAACCTGCTTCTAGCTCAGTATGAATATTCCACAATGAACTCATACAGATACCCACGCCAGCTTTTGCTGCTATACGCATACTTGCGCCATCATCACACAAAATGCGTGGCTTACTTTTTTCAGGTGGAAAACTAAAATGATCGCTGCAATTAGGGGTAATTAACTTGCGGGGTTTGGTATTTAAAAACACTAATAATTGATGTCGGATAAGCTCCTCAGGATTCCTCGGAGTGCCATTACGAGCCAAGTAGTCTGGTGAGGCACACAATATCCGAGTGTCTTTGGCAAGGCGTCTGCAAATCAAGCTACTATCTTCCACAGCGAGGTTTCTCAGTGCTAGATCAAACCCTCCTTCAATTAATTTAACTTGGCCATCTGAGAGCATGAGTTCAAGGTTTATATCTGGGTAGCGGTCTAGGAATTCTGGCAAAATAGGCATGATAAAGCGCTGCGCAAACGTACTTGATGCAGCAAACCTCAATGTTCCGCTAATATTAAGGTTACCTTGTCCTAAGGTTGCAAGCGCGGCTTCTTGTTGAGCAAGGATCTCTTTGGCATAAGGTAAAAACTCCATGCCAGCAAGTGATAAAGTTACTTTCCTTGTCGTTCTGTGGAATAGGTCTGCTCCAACTTGCATTTCTAATTTGGCTAACCAGGCACTTGCTACAGATGGAGTAAGGCCCAGCTGCTCGCCTGCAGCACTAATGTTGAGTGTCTCAGCCGCTAACACAAATAGTTTAATGCAATTAGTGTCCATCAATTATCTCGAAAATCAGAATTCTGATTCTTTTTATACGTTATTTATTCGTTTTATCCAAAGCCTTAAGCTTTATTTGTAAAACTAAACATGACAAATGCAACTAAAGGGGAGAGCTTTATATGTGAAAGTAAGCCTTATTTATCAACTGCATAGCCGTGATGAATTTATTTGCTTGACTAACTTCACTGACCCCTTATTAAAAGGAATCATTATGTATGCCTAAAACAATTCTATTAACAGGCGCTACAGATGGCATTGGCCTTGAGACGGCAAAAAAACTTGCTTCATTAGGTCATACGCTTTTACTTCATGGTCGTAGCCAGCAAAAGCTTTTACAAGCAAAAGAGTTGATAGAGGCGCTTTATAGCAGTGCAAAAATTGATACGTTTTTAGCTGACTTATCAGAGCTAAAACAGGTGGTTGAATTAGCCAATCAGGTCAAAGCTAAATATTCACATATTGATGTACTGATCAATAATGCTGGCGTTTTTAAAATAGCAAATAACCTAGGCGAGGGAGATCTAGATGTACGCTTTTTAGTGAACACGATTGCGCCTTATATTTTGACCAAAACTTTATCTGCTCTTATGAATGAAAATAGTCGCATAGTGAACCTATCTTCAGCGGCGCAAGCACCGGTTAGTATTGCAGCACTTAAAGGCTTGCAAGCATTGTCTGATAGCAGTGCTTATGCGCAAAGTAAATTAGCGCTAACTATGTGGACGCTACAATTGGCAAAACAATGGGCAGACAATACTCCTTCTTTAGTGGCAGTTAATCCAGCCTCTTTTTTAGGAAGCAAAATGGTTAAGGAAGCATATGGTTCACAAGGAAAAAATTTGGCTATAGGGGCTGATATTTTAGTTAAGGCTGCGTTAAGTGACCAATTTACAGGTATGACTGGCCGTTATTTTGATAATGATATTGGTGCATTTTCGAACCCACATCCAGATGCGTTTGATACAGCAAAAAATACTACTTTGATTATGGCGATGGACGAAGTTTTAACTCGTCTAGATGTAAAAATTTAGAGTTTATTTTTACGATAGCTTTTTTACAGCCGCAACCAATAAAAACACTAGGGATAATTATGAAATACGAAGGATTTACAACATTCACGACCACTCAGTCTGGTGGTGTATTAACTGTTACGTTTGATTTTGGGCCAGTTAATGTTCAGGGCCAAGAAATGCTTGCTGATTTAAATAGTTTAGCAATGCGTTTAGAGCGAGATAAAAACACTAAAGTTGTTATTTTTCAATCAGCAAACCCTGAAATTTGGGTTTGCCACTATGATACTGAACTATTGAAAGATATGTCAGTTGAAGTTGTTTCACGCGATGAAGCGAAGCTGCTGGACTTACAATCAATTTGTGAGCGCTTAAGTAAAGTGCCGCAGGCAACAATAGCAAAACTAGAAGGTTTTGCACGCGGTGGTGGCCATGAACTAGCGCTAGCGCTTGATATGCGATTTGCAGCTCGTGGTAAGTTTAAATTTATGCAAATGGAAGTTGGTATGGGTATTTTACCCTGTGGTGGCGGTGCTTCAAGAATGGCTCGTCAGACAGGTTTAGGTCGTGCTTTAGAAATTATTTTGAGTGCCCGTGATTTTGATGCAGATGAGGCTGAGCGCATGGGTACCATTAATAAAGCGCTTAACCCCGATGAGATTGATGAATACGTTGATACGCTAGCAAACCGAATTGCTCTGTTTCCTGCTGAATCAATTAATGCATGCAAACAAATGGTATATGAATCAATTGATAAGCCAATTGCGGAGGCATTAAAAGCAGAAGCATATTGGTTATATCAAGCAACCAGTAAAACACCTGCAATTAAGCGCTTCACTATTGCCGATGAGCAAGGCCTTGAGCATGACATAGAAAATCAGCGTAATTGGCCGGAGTTAGTGATGAAGGTACAAGAAATAAATTAGTACTGTGCTAACAACAAGATTTGTAACCCCAAGAGAGTTCTCTTGGGTTTGCTATTAGAGGAAATTTAATATGTTAAAGCTATTATCACTAACAACAAGTGTAGTACTTATTGCTGCATTTTCAGCCGCTGCTGATGAAAAAAGGTTGGATAATCCCCAGTCTGAACTTGTCCCCGTAGAGTCCGTAAACTGGGGATATTTAAACCCTCTACGTGGTGACAAAAGCCCTGGCGCAGCAAACTTATGGGGCGACAGAACAATAGATTCTGCAACCGGTATGCTAGTGCGCTTTAAACCGGGCTTTTCATCTCCTGCGCATATTCATAATATTTCATACCGTGGCATTGTCATTAAAGGACTGATGCATAATGATGACCCAAATGCGGAATTGGATTGGATGGCAACAGGGTCATTTTGGACGCAACCTGCAGGGCAAAATCACATAACAGCTGCTAAGGCTGAGACCAATCTCATATACCTTGAAATCGATGAAGGGCCTTATTTGGTTAAGCCTTCTAAGGCGCAGTTTAATAATGGCGAGCACTCACTCAATCTTCATTCAGACAACATGGTATGGTTCAATAGTGATGAGTTAACGTCATTAGACTCTAAAAAGGTTACCCTTACCCCTCTTTGGCAAAAACAAAATCAACAAGGTGTTTTAGTTAAACTTGATGCGGGTTTTAATGGGCAATTAACAAGTGAAAGAGGTTCATTACGCGCAGTTTTGATCAGCGGCGAGCTTAACTACCGATCTGTTGAACATAGTGAAGCAAAACAAATTGAGGCTGGTAGTTACTTCTCGTCAGTTGCCGGTTTTAAACATCAGCTAAAGACTGAGGGTGGAGCAATCGTTTATGTCCGATTTAACAATAAACTACAGATCAGTGAACAATAACTATTTCAAAAGATAATGTTTTAAATTAACTAACTCTACTGTACTTTTTTTGTACTTGCTGTATCTTAAGTTGGTACGCAATTTTAAGGTTTCATTGAGTGTAGACTAACACTCATATGTTAAGTGGAGTAAAGGATATGCACGCACACACAGTTAAAGAGTCAACAGCAACTATTCAATCGGGTGTCGCAAAAGCGGATGGTAAGCTTGTAGTTACTGAACAAGACATTATTTTTGAACCGTTTAATAAAGAGCTAGGCTTAGGCCCATACACATTTTCCCGAGCGCAAATCAATAACGTTGGTAAGTGTTCAGGTAAAGGCGCGGGTATTTTGCCAATCACAGCAGATGGCATTCGCATAACTTTAAATAATAACGATATATTTGAGTTCATTTTAGCAAACCCAGATGAGTGGCTAAGCGTACTAGCTCACTAAGCAAACCTTCAAAAAGACGGCATATTTTAGCAACTTGTCATAATATGCCGTGTTAGCTTTTCATTAATTAATTTCCTTTCTTCGCAACTATTTACACTTAAAAACAGCATACATTGCTATACATTCACACCCTAGCAAGGCATCATAACTTTTTCTAAGGAGAGGTTATGATGCTTAAATCTTTGTTACCACTGGTTTTATGTACCAGTTCTGCAATAGCTGCAACAAATCTGCCGGATAATCGTCATATTGTTGTTAAAGGTGAGGCTGTTGTGCGTACAGCCCCAGATAGGGCTGACATCACGTTAGAGTTTGAAACTGTTAAAGCTGAAAGCGTGCAGGCTAAGCAGCAAGTCGATGAACAAGTAAATAAACTCCTTGCGGGCTTAAATAATTTCTCAATAGATGAAAAAAGTATCTCTGCGGGTCGAATTTTCGTAGAGCCGAACATGCGCTATGACGAAAACGATAACCAAGTTAAAGATGGTTTTCGCGCCACGCGAAAGGTCAAAGTCAGCCTTAAAAAACTCTCCCTTCTGGACGGCTTTTTAAACTTTGCGCTTAAAGTGGGTGTCAATCAAATCGAGCAAATTCAACTTTTATCAAGCAAAGCCTCAGATTACGAGCAAGCCGCTCTTGATAAAGCAGTTGAGAATGCCAAACAGCAGGGAAGTAGCCTTGCTAGCGCATTCGAAGCGAAACTTGGTCGGGTGTATAGTATTCAATCACAAGAAGTAGGTAGTCACTTTGGCTATGGCAGCAACACAAATATTGAACGAATCATGGTAACGGGCTCACGTATTAATACAGTCCCAGAAGGTAAGTATTTACAAGAATCGATTACCTTCAGAGCAAGTGTCAATGCTGTGTTTGATTTAGTTTTGGAATAATTAATTCCCTGTTTTTAAAACATCAAGGCAGCCTATGAATCTTTAAAAGCAGCTTTGATTTCTTCTCTTTTCATTGCTATCAAGGTATTGATTGTATTTAGTTTATCTCTTTATGGGTGGTGAGCGCTTAAAAGTTGAGAATTAAATATTTTACCCTGAGTGTATTTTTTAGAATAAAATATCTTGATTTTATAATTTATTACTAATATTGTAGCCGCATTGTAACAATAAAGTTGTTACCAATTGTTGTTCTTAAGAGCATTTATGTAGTTTGTAGTCACAAAATCTCTCACTTTACAAAAACTATAAGGTTACAGTTCCATGAATAAAAAATTCTCAGCGCTAGCGGCTGGTGTTAAAAAAGCACTTATTCCTACTTTAGTTTTAAGTACATCAGTATCTGTTTATGCAGCAGGTCAACTGCCAGAAAAGAAAAAAGCAACTAAAGAAGATATCGAGCAGATTGAAGTAAGAAGTTATGCTGCATCAGTTGAGAAAAGCATTAATATGAAGCGCTTTTCAAACAGTGTAGTTGATGCCGTTTCTGCTGAAGATATTGGTAAATTTCCAGATCAAACTGTCGCTGATGCACTACAGCGCATTCCGGGTGTACAAGTTGAAAAAGACCTAGGTGGTGAAAGCGACCGAGTTAGTATTCGTGGTACTGCACCGCATTTAAATATTACCTTGTTAAACGGGCAAAACGTTGCTTCAGCAACTGCTTCAGCTTCAATTACGCGTCCTTCACGAGGGTTTAACTACTCGCTGCTACCAGCTGAATTAGTAGATACGCTTGAAGTATATAAGTCGGCAGAAGCAGACATTGATGAGGGCTCTATAGGTGGTACCGTTGTTGTAAAAACTCGTAAACCGCTCGATAGTGAAGCGAATTATGCAGCGCTCTCTGTTAAGGCTTATCATTTTGAAAATGCTGAAGAAACTAAACCGTACCTTTCTGGTTTGTATTCGTGGAAAAATGAAGCACAAGATTTTGGTTTTAATCTAGGATTTGTTCATAAAGAAACTGCGACCCAACGTGATAGCAAAGAAGTTCGATTCGGCTATCGCAGTACCGATGCAGATCAAGATGGCAACGCAGAGTTTTACCCTGGCGCGGTAGGCTATAACCGATACGCAAGTGATAGTGATTTAGATACCGCAACTTTGACGTTTCAATATGCAGCAAATGACAACGTAGATTTTGTTTTTAATAACTTATATTCAAAATCTGAGCATGAGTCATACGGAACTTACTCAAGCGGCTTTATTTTGCAAAACATTGCAAATGTAGAAAATCCAGTCATTGTTGATGGTACTTTAATTTCGGGCGATCTGCCGGCCCATAATAACTTAGGATATTATGGCAATGCAGGTTATGAGGGGGAGTTTAAAACTCAAGCGCACGATCTAAAAGTGACATATAAAGCAGACAATTACACTGTTACAGGTCAGCTAGGTTATAGCAAGGCTGATGGTGAAGTAAGTGATGTTTACTCAGAATATTACGCAAATACAAGCGCATCATTTACATTAGACAATGGAACGCCAGATGTAACATTAGACGCTGATTTAAGCGCTGATGATTATCGCTTAGACTACAACCATAAAAATGACATATACAACGACTCAAAGGAAGTTTACGGGCAGCTAGATTTTGAGTATCTATTAGATGGTGACTTCTTCAAAGCAATCAAGGCTGGGGTTAAGTACCGAGAGCATTCAAAAGCTGCAAGTTTAATAAAAGCGAATTATCCAAAAGTATCATCAGATGGTGAACAATTTAACTTAGGCATGTTCGCAAGCGATTCGACAGATAATGCAATTTTATGGCAGTTTGATAATTCAAAATATGCTGATTGGATATCATCAACAACACCTTCTACAGCGCCATATGAACACCTTGATTACACATTCGATTTAGAAGAAACAGTCACCGCAGGGTATGTAAAAGCGGTGTTCGATCATAATAAGTGGCGCGGTAATTTTGGGGTTCGAGCTGTGAAAACAGAGCTAGATTCTCGTTCTGTTGAATACTCAGGGCGCAGCTTTGCACCTGAAAATATTCAAGATATCAATAGCTCTAATAGCTACGATGATATTTTGCCGAGTGTGAATATCAACTACGACTTTACAGATGATGTGGTTGTGCGTTTTGCAGCGGCAAAAGTCATGTCTCGCCCTGATTATGACTTCTTATCTGCCCGCAAAAGTGGTTATTGTGCTGCAGCTACAGGCTGTAAAGGCTCTGAAGGTAACCCGAACCTGAAGCCTTACCGTGCGACTCAATATGACTTATCTGCTGAGTGGTACTTTAATGAATCATCTATTTTATCGTTTGCTTATTTTTATAAAGATATCGATTCATACATAACCAATGCCACTATAGAAAAACAATGGGCCTGGACAGATCCTGATACAGGCGTGGAAGAAGTTCGTGACTTTTTAGTGACCCAGCCTCTGAACGGTTTAGGCGGTGAGAACTCAGGTTTTGAAGTTAACTACACGCAGAAACTCCCTTACGGCTTTGGAGTACAGACAAACTACACCTATTCAGATGCACAGTTAAAACAAACTGCGGAGCAAAAAGAGGCGGGTGAAGAAGCCGTTTTACCTAATAATTCAGAAGATACCTTTAACGCGACAGTATATTATGAAAACACAACCTTTAGTGCCCGTGTTTCTTATACTTATCGTTCAGAGTATTTCTACACTAACTATCTTGGTTTGAACCAATATAAAGATGGTTTTGGCCAGTATGATCTTAATATTAGTTACAATGTTACTGAAGATTTAAACCTTGTATTCCAAGCAATTAACCTCACGGATGAAGAGCAAGAAGCAACCTCGGGCAATAGCACTGGCATGTCAGATGCTAATCGCCCATTAGCGATACATGATTATGGTCGTCGTTTCTTACTTGGCGCACAAATGAAGTTTTAATTTTTCCTTTTGAATCTGATACATGTAGGCACAGCAAGTCTTTGTTGTGCCTTTTTTGTGGGGTATACAATGTACTTTAAAAACGTTTTCTCTTTGATAATGTGCTTTGTTTTGAGTGCGTGCAGTTTCGTACAAATAAAGGAGATGTCTAATACTGAAAAGCAGTTGTTAGGTAACATCCATCAAGATCATGTTGCAAGGGAGTTTCGTGCGGCATGGGTTGCTACTGTTGCCAATATTAACTGGCCTAATGAGCCCGGGCTGTCAGTGATAGAGCAAAAAGAACAAGCTATTCAAATTCTTAATTCACTTCAAAAACATAACTTTAATACGGTTATTTTTCAGGTTCGACCGCAAGCCGATAGTTTGTATCAAAGCTCTTACGAACCTTGGTCTTATTACCTTTCTGGTGAGCAAGGTAAAGCGCCTGAGCCGTTTTATGACCCATTAAAATTTTGGATAGAGCAAGCACATAAACGAGGTTTAAAGTTGCATGCATGGATAAACCCTTATCGTGCTCATCATCATATAGGGGGCCCAATTTCAGAACACTCAGTTGTTGAAAAAATGAATGATAAGGTAGTAAAACTCAAAAATGAGACCTATTGGTTTTTACCAACC
Source organism: Pseudoalteromonas sp. S2721 (assembly GCF_005887425.1). Classification (NCBI taxonomy): domain Bacteria; kingdom Pseudomonadati; phylum Pseudomonadota; class Gammaproteobacteria; order Alteromonadales; family Pseudoalteromonadaceae; genus Pseudoalteromonas; species Pseudoalteromonas sp. S2721. Next base: position 12,448 of record NZ_PNCZ01000079.1, on the reverse strand, counting down.
GATCAAGCCGTGGTTTCACATACATTAAATGTATTAACCGAACTTGTAGATAGCTATGATTTAGATGGTATTCATTACGATGACTATTTTTACCCTTACCCTTCTTACAACAACGATGAAGATTTTCCTGATGCTGAACAATACAGGCAATATGTGGCTGAAGGCGGGGCACTTTCGATAGGTGATTGGCGTCGTGAAGCTGTAAATCAGTTCGTTAAACGCTTATATCAACGAGTAAAGCAATCGAAGCCTCATGTACTTGTTGGCATAAGCCCATTTGGTATCTATAGACCTGGTGAACCTGAAACTATTCGCGGGATGGATCAATATGACAAGCTGTTTGCTGATGCTAAGCTTTGGCTTAATGAAGGATGGCTTGACTATTTTTCGCCGCAACTTTATTGGCCAATAAACCAGTATGCACAAAGTTACCCGCTCTTATTAAGTTGGTGGCAATCTCAGAATACGCATGAACGACATCTGTGGCCTGGTATTAATGCGTTACGCTCATTTGATGAGGCCGGCGTTGATGAAGTCGTGAATCAAATCATGATTAATCGTGGTTTTTTATCAACATCACCCGGTACAGTGTTTTGGAATGTAGCAGCACTTGATGGCAGCCAATTGATGAGTGATGTGATTGCACAAGGCGTTTATCAGCATCAAGCATTAATACCAGAAACTCTGTGGATAGCTGCGCCGCACTTAGCGGCTGTTAATGTTGATATGAATTATGTTGGCGAAGACATCCATCTTACTTGGAGTCATTCTAATTCTGAGCAAGTATCACAGTTACTTGTCTATCTAAAATATGCACAGCAGTGGCAATATCATATCTACTCAAGTGAGGAGAGTGTAATTTCTGTTGCGGCCTCTGAAGGACAACGACCATTAGAGGTAATTAAGGTAATTGCTATTGATAGGCTCGGTAACCAAAGTGATGAGATTGAGTTGTTATTCCAATAGCACCTGTACTGCAAATACAAAAATTTGTTACGCTTTGGATAATCAAATTTTTAACCATAAAAGTGAATACAATGAAGTATTTTGCGGTCATTTTCTTAGGTTGCTTTATCTCATTTTCAACAGCTGCCGCAACAAAGCACATAAGTATTGTCAAACCTGTGGTTGCTGCGTTTAAGGCGGGTGATAAAGCGACCATTGCTAAAAGAGTCCATTACCCGCTAAAGCGCAAAGCGCCGTTGCAAATTATTGAAAATGAGCAAATGTTTATAGAAAAGTTTGAGCAAATTTTCGATAAACAGTTTGTTGAAGAAATAGCTAACTCCAACATTCGCCATGATTGGGAAATGATGGGCTGGCGCGGCATTATGTTTGATTCAGGTAAACTGTGGCTGGATTTTGATGGCTCTATTTGGGCTGTGCCTTATGAATCAGAGGCTGAAAAAGCACGACGCGAAGCACTGATTGACGAGCAAAAACAAGCATTGCACAAAAGCCTCCGTGAATTCACAAAGCCGATATTAACGTGGCAAACAAAAAAGCATTTAATTCGTATTGATGAATTGGCTGATCATCAATACCGCTATGCGGCATGGAATAGGGATCAATCTATGCAAGATGAGCCAAGCCTGGTGATCACAGGGGGCACATTAAGCTTTGATGGCAGTGGAGGGAATCATTTTTATACCTTTACTAACAACGGTTATCGTTATGTCTGTCATGTTACTGCGCTTGGTACTGAACACTCGCCATCAGGGCTGTTAGAGGTGTTTAAAAATAATGTACAGATATTGTCTGAGCCTGTTTTAAGTTATTAGTATGTTCTTCTTATTTTGCACTACACTTATTCTTCCAAAGGAGTTTTTCTAAAGGAGTAAGTTATGGGTACAAAATTCTGGGTGATCAGAGCCGCTAAAGTTTTTACGCTGGTGTCTATTTTATTATTTATGATAGAAATTTTAAAAGGTCACGAGACACTCAGTGCGTTAGGTTTTGCGCTACTTTGGTCTTTTATTGCCATGGCCATTTTTATTGCAACCCGTTTATATCATTCATCAAAAGGGCGCCACTGTGCACTTTGTAATGACACCCCTGATGATAAAAAAGTAAGCTAACTTAGGTTATTAATAAACACGCCGCCCCAGACCAACACACAAATCGTTAGAGCAATCAGTACGGCTGCGGATCCTAAGTCTTTAGCTAGGCCTGATAATGGATGAATTTCAAGGCCTATTCGGTCTATAGCGGCTTCAATTGCCGTATTGACGACTTCAGCAAACATCACAAATAGCACTGATACAAGCAGCATCATTTTCTCATACAGGCTGATCTGCCAGACAAAAACCACTGCTATGGCAAGGACCAACAGTATCAGCTCTTGTTTAAAAGCAGACTCATGCTTTGCTAACCACGTGAATGCTCGTTGGGAGTTTTTGAATGCGAGGCGAATACGTTTAATGCCAATGGGTTTGTTAGTGCTATCAAATTGCATAGTTTGAAATCTCTATTTCGTTAGCTTTGTGTTGAGCAAGTATTAAAAATATCTTGCTCTGGGCGATATTCAGTGCTTTGTATATGAGTTAAGCCAAGTAGGGTGTCAAAAATGTTATCGTGCGAAAAAGCATGGTTACGCTGCTGTTCGATACATTGATTAAAGCGGGTATCGGCCAGTTTATTACTCCAAAATAGCATAGGCACATGGGTTTGCTCTTTAGGCGCTAATGCATATGGGAAGCCATGTAAGTACAAGCCTTTTTCACCCAGTGATTCACCATGGTCAGAGACATACAGCAGGGCTTTATCATCCGCCGGACTGTTTTGCAGTAATTTAATAAGCTTACTCAGCACTAGGTCGGTATAAGCAATGGTATTGTCATACGTGTTTGTCAGTTGCTCAGTGCTACAATTTTGAATATCGCTACGTGGGCAGTCCGGCAAAAATTTACTGTCTTTTTCTGGATAGCGACGATAGTAGGTTGGCCCGTGTGAACCTATCATATGTAACACTATTAGTTGGTGCTTTGCACTACTTTTGGCAAGCTTTGCAGCTAATTCTTCAACCAGTACTTCATCAAAACAATAGCGTCCGTCACAAAGTGGATTGCTCTTTGTGGGTTCTACCGTTTGTGAGTTTACTCGTGCGCAAACCCCTTTACAGCTGCTATTGTTATCAATCCACGTTACTTCTACACCACTTCGTTGAATGATATCTAGGGCATTTTCTTGGCTTTGCGCGATGCGCGAATCATAGTGATTGCGGTCTAAGCGCGAGAACATGCAAGGTACTGAAATGGCCGTTGCGGTGCCACATGAACTTACATCACTGAAATATTTAACGCCAAGTTTAGGGGTATATTGATTAGTTTGCTTGTTGTAACCTTGCAGTGAAAAGTTTGCTGCACGGGCTGTTTCACCTACCACCATAATCATCAGTGAACTTTGTTGCTTAGCTAATAGGTGCGGTGTTTTATCTAAGACTTTAAATGGTAAAGGTGGGTAAAAATAATTATCTCGCAGGTACTTATAGCCCGCAGTGTAAAATGCAAAAGGGGTAATGTAGCTGGTTAATTGGCGATTATTACGCCCTACAGAGGCGTAATCTTTATAAAATGGGACGGCAATAACAGCTACAGCAATAAACGCTGTAACGTTAAGAAGCGTAAAGCTTTTAAGGCGAACACGAAAGTTTCCGACAATTTTAAAGCGACAAAACAAGTAAGCAGGCAGTACGCCTAGCACAGTAATAAAAGCGATAACTTGTACATTAAGATATGAAAATGCTTCGCCTGAATTTGTTTCTAAGATATTTTGCAGCATGCTTTTATCAAAGATAACACCGTAATTTAAGGTTGCATAAAACAACAATGATGAAACCACGATGCTTGTTAAAAGCACGGGTTTTACGAAGGTGATTAACGATAACCAACTTAACACCATTGCCGTCAGTGCTAATAAGAAAAACGGTACGCTTGCTATAAATAACCAATTGACATGTTCAGGTTTGCTGGCTGCTTCAAGCGTGTTAAATAAAAACAGGCCATTAAATGCAATCACCAAGTACAACGACACCAACCAGACAAATTGGCTGTAGCTAACGTGCCATTTTTGAGTAAAGAGTTGTTTAATTTGCATGATCATAATGATTCCTCATCGCTACGATTTATTTGGTAAGCGATACAACTGTTCGGTATAAGCTAAATTGCTAAATAAGACGTGCGCTAAGGCTTTTTTGGCAAGCCCAGCACTGCTACCTGTGTTATCGATGGCAACTTGGGTTTTACTTGTAGGGTCATAGCGCCAATAGCTCACTTTTTGGTTTGGCATCAGGATCACGGCTTGACCATTTTCTACGTAAGCAAAGTTGTCGTAGTACTGCATCATGGCGCGCTCTACAGGGTATTGTTTCGTTAAATCATAACCAAGCATAGGGGTTGCTTGCTCAACGCCTAATAACGACAACAAAGTAACAGGTAAATCAATTTGGCTGACTAAGCGAGTATCGCGCTTTGCATCCATTTCACTATTTAAGATCACAGCAGGGATATGGAAAGATTTAAGCGGCACAGGCTCTGAACCAAACACGCGCACATCATGATCTGCAACCACTAAAAAGACGGTGTCTTGCCAGTAATCTTGCGTTTTTGCCTTTGCGATGAATTTACCGAGTGCATAGTCAGCATATTTGATTGCTAGGTCGCGTTTGTAGTTTTCTGGGTCGTGGCCTTCGGGCAGTGTTACTTTACTCTCTGGAATATCGAATGGGTCGTGGTTACTTGACGTAAACACAAGGCTGAAAAATGGTTTGCTTGATTTATTTAGCTCACTCAACTCTTTATCAGCTTGATTAAACAAGTCTTCGTCGCTTGCTCCCCATGACGAAATAAACTCAGGGCTTTGCATGTCATTAATATCGACAATATCGCTAAAGCCATTGCCTAAGAAAAAGCTTTTCATATTATCGAAATGACTTTCACCGCCATAAATAAACTGGGTGGTATAGCCTGTGCGGGCTAATACATCAGCAAGAGAGAAAAAGTTACGCTGAGATTTAGAAAGTTTGACCACCGAGCGCGAAGGAGACGGGGTAAACCCAGTTGTTACCGCTTCAATCCCTCGAACAGAGCGTGTACCAGTGGCATATAAGTTATCAAACCCCCAGCCTTGTTGATAAAGCTTATCTAGTTCAGGAGTCACTCCAATGCCACCTAGTTCGCCGACAAAGCGTGCGCCTAAGCTTTCTTCTAAAATGATCACTAAATTCTTTTGTTTGCCTGTGCTAAAAGGTGTGTTGTTGGCAAGGGTAGGAATACTCTCAGTGATAAACTGCTGTTTATAGGCTGCTTGCTTTACTGTTTGTAAAATCTCATCACGTGGCATAGTACCGTATAAACTACTGGCATTTTTTTCATTGCCCATATTCTTAATAGCAAAGGCGACACTGTAAGTTGAATTAAGGGCTAAGGAGTTAACCAGTGAGTCACTTGAAAAGTACACTAATGCAGGGTTTAACGGGCGATGGCTTACAGTGCCTCTTGCACTAATTAAGCAAACTAATAAAGTCGTAACGAGTATCACCACTTGGCCAACCGTTTTAGCATTTTGCTGTTTGCTAAATGCTGTATTTATATAACGGTACGCAAAGACACAGCTAAGCGTTGCAATAATTAAAGTGCTTATCATGGCAAACAGGTGGCCATGTAATAGCATAGAAAAGACTTCTTGAGGGTAGTCTAGGTATTCAACAAATAAACGATTTGGTCGTACATCGTATTGGGTAATAAACGCGGGGGTCGAAGCCTCAACAACCACGATTAAAGTCACAACTATGCTGCTATAAAGAGTAAAAACATGCTGAAAAAAAGCGGTTTTGCTGCGCACAAGCAGATCAGCGAGTAATATCAAAACAGCCAAGGCTGACAAGTAGCCTAAACTACTTAAGTCGACTCTTAAGCCGCCAAATAAAACGGCTAGGCTATCGCCATCAGCTAACCTTTGGTGTTGCCATACAAGCAAGGCTATTCTCGACAGTATAAAAACTGACATTAAAATTAATGAAAAACGGAACAAAGGTTTTAAAACAGAGAGTTTTGCTGTCATAGTCGTACTTACTTAATCGAAACTACGGCAATACTAGGAGTCGAAACTTAAGAAACCCTGATGGTAATCTTAATATTTTCTAAACTAGAAAAACTTCAGTAAATCTTAAGTGAACCTTAAGATTAAAAGCGTAACCTGATGACGCTAAAGCGGTTTTTACCTAAATGAGTAACTTATGAAATTGTTGATTATAGAAGACTCGGTGTCATTAAGACGTAGTCTACGAATTGGCCTTGAGAACCTAGGTTTTACTATTGATGAAACCGGCGATGGTGCTGAAGGTTTGAGTATGGCAATGACAGGTGAGTACGAATTAATCATACTCGATATTATGTTACCCAGTATTGATGGTATTACGTTATTACAAACCATAAGAGCAAAACAGCTTGATGTGCGTGTGCTAATTTTATCTGCCAAGCAAGAACCAGAAGACAGAGTGAAAGGGTTACTCACTGGGGCCGATGATTACCTGACCAAGCCATTTTCGTTTGATGAGCTGCACGCAAGGTTATTAAATTTAATGCGTCGCGGCGGCCTGAAAACAATCAGTGATGTGATCCGCATCGATAACTTGGCTTTAAATTTACAATTAAAACTCTTGCAAGTTGATGAAACTGTAATCGATTTAACCCCCAACGAATATAAAATAGTCGAGTGTTTGTTTAGTAACCAAAATAAAGTGATCACTGCTGAAAAGTTAAGTACTTATATTGCAGGGCAATATGACCTAGTTTCAAAAAACTCTATTGAAGCGCATTTATCCTCAGCGCGTAAAAAGGTGAGGGCAGCAGGTAGTGAACTACCTATTCAAACTAAGCGTGGTTTTGGTTATATCATTCAAGGAAAATAATGAAGTCAATTCGCAGTAGGTTAGTAACCACATTATCGATTACTATAACGGGGCTAGTGCTGAGTATTTTAGTTGCTACTGATATCGCCGTTGATAGTTGGATTGATAACGAATTTAATCGTGGCATGAAATCCAAAGCCGGTATGCTTATGTCATTGATTGATATTGACGAAGAAGGAATTGATTTTGATTTTTCAGGGCTGTTTATGCCTGAGTTTTCTGGCAATACAGAAACTGAGTATTTTCAACTTTGGTCGCAGTCTGGCGTGTTCGCGCGTTCAGAAAGTTTGGATCTTTTCTCACAAAAGAGCTTACCTTTAGAAAAAATTAAACTGGGCGAGACAAAAATCATCAATATCGAGTTACCTGATGGTCGAAATGGTCGAGTTATTTATACTCGCTTTATACCGCCTTTAGACCTAGATGATGATGAAGACCTCACTGAAGGTGTTAACACCTCTTTGCAACAACCCATCACGTTAGCTTATGCGGCTTCATCAGAAGAAGTTGATTTTGTTTTATGGCTAATCGACGTTATTTTTGTTGTTTCTACTGTGTCGGTAATTGTATTCATTCGTCTATTTGTGCGTAAATCAGTCGACAGTTCTCTAGCGCCGCTGAATAAACTAAACCGGGATATTAGCCAGCTGAGTATTGCAGATAAAAATGCTGTAATCGCGATAGAAGAACCTGTCAAAGAGTTGCAACCCATTGTTGATAGCTTAAATGCTTTTATCCAAGAAAACCGCCAGCTTTATTTTCGAGAAAAACGCTTAACCTCAGATATTGCTCATGAGTTAAAAACGCCGATTGCTGAGCTTATAAATATGGCTGAAGTGGCCATTCGTTTTCCAAATGAAAAAGAGCTTGAGGCAGACTTCAAACCCGAAGTGCTAAAAATTAGCCAGCGCTTAAAGAGTATTGTGTCGAACTTATTACTACTGCATAAGTACAGTGATGAAGCACTCCCAAAGCATGATGCATGTGATTTAAATCAGGTTATTTTGCGCACCTTAGAAAAGTGTGATTTAGAGCGGGTTAAGTTTGAGTTTCAAGATGATATTCCTGCCGTTGTCAGTAACTTATTTGCCCTTGAATCAATTATCACCAATCTTGTAAATAACGCAAAACAATACAGCCCCGATGAGAGCATCGTGACTGTAAGCACGCTATTGAGTAAAGATGATAAGTTGTATCTCTCTGTTACAAATGAATTAAAAGTCCCATTAACAGAAGACGATTTGAGCCAGTTATTTGATCCACTCTGGCAAAAAGACAGTGCCAGAACCTCTAATGATAACTTTGGGTTAGGCTTATCTATTGCCAAATCGTTAAGTAAAGCAATTGATGCTGAACTTCAGGTGTCGTTAAGTGGGCAAAACATAACCTTTAGTTTGATTATTTCTTAAGGCTTTGCAGGCGTTTAATATGTGTGCAACACTGAGGTTATCAAAAAGAAATTAATAACAATAAGGAACAACACGATGGGAAAAATTATAGGTATTGCTTTAATCGTTATTGGTGTGGCGCTAGCCGTATGGGGATATAACGTTTATGATTCTGCAAGTGCGCAAATTAGCCGTACTTTTAGTGGTGATACACCAATTGAAGCTTGGCTCGGTATGGTCGGGGGCGCAATTTGCGCAATTGTGGGTATTTTAAAAGTTAAATAACCGCAAACATTGAAATCAATTAGCTAATACCTGATACTGTTTTTATATACAGTGTCGGGTTTGGCTATGAAAACACAATTACCAGCAAAATATTATTTAAGTCATTTCTTTGAGCTTGCTGAATTTATTCAATCTCAGTGCAAGCATCTGCTTCTAGCAGAGCAGCAGTTATTTCTTGAAAAACTCCTTCAGCTTGATGAGCAAAGCTTATGTACTTTGCTGCGTATATATTCTCGAAAGCCAAAAATCGTTGCGTTGTCATCATTAAATTATGAAGAGATCCCCAATCTGCACGGTGCTATTTTTAAGCTAAAGCAGCAAGGGCTGGTGGCACATCCTAGCAGCGATGAATTAGACCTATTGCTTGAGCATTTAACCAAACCAACCCTGTTAACCTTATTAGCGAATGATGAGTTAATGGCGACTAAACCTGATTACAAAAAGTCAGCCAGTAAACAGCGCTTGATCCAACTGTGTAAAGAGCATATTGATCGCAACCACAGTGAATTAGAGGCGTTGTTTAGTCAGTTCGTGGTCAATAGCCGTTGCCAGTATTATGAATACTTTGAGTTTTTACATAGCGGCCGACTAAGTGGCGGCGATATCAATCATCAAAATCGTTTTGTGATGCGTGATTTAGGGATTGCAAAAGTGCGAGCTGATGTGAATGAGAGCATCTCTCGTTTTCAAACGCTAGCCGAAGCACAAACGCATTATCAATTAAATAAGCTGCGAATGCAGTTCAAAGAAAGTGACTCAGAATCACAGTATCAAAATTTAGCCCAAGCGCTTTTAGCCATTAGCTGTGAAGATGAATTAGCCCAGAGTATCAAAAACAAGTTACTGATCCGCTTGAATAAGCAGCTTAAAGAGCATGACTTAGCATTTGCATTTGAATTACTTGAGCACTGTGAAGGCAGTAGTGAAGCGCAAGAGCTGGCAATTCGTCAGCGTTATAAACAAGGTGATAAAAACTGGGTTGAACAAAAGCTTGAGCAAATTATTCAAGACCCACTTGATGATGGCATTTTGTATTTTGCAGAGGACTTTTTACAGCGTAAATATAATAAGCAACATCGCTCACGCCTAACACAAATGCTCATCGATACCGAGCATCAATTAGAGGTTGATGATATTTACCGTGGCGATGTAGAGCAAGGAGTGTGTGAGCATTATCAACAGCTTGGTAATACGGTATTTTTTACCGAGAATAATCTTTGGCTGAGCTTCTTTACATTAACGTTCTGGCAAGAGCTCTTTATAGAGACCCCGCACCCGCCGTGTAATGAATTTGATCTTTATCCAAAGGTGTTGCTGGCTGATTGTTTTTACACAGTGCAACAAACACAAATTGAGCTAAAGCTGGCAAAATTCACTAGTAATGAAGCTTTATATAAATATGTTTGCAAAAACGCAGGGCAGTTTTATGAAGCCCCCAATGGTGTTTTCATGTGGCACAGCGATATGTTAGAGCCGCTAGAGGTATTAATAAAACACAGCCCGCTTACAAATTTAAAAGCGCATTTATTGCAAATGACAAAAACCTTTAAACAGCTCAAAGATGGCTATCCAGACTTGATGGTGTTAAAGGGGGATACACTCACCTTTGAAGAAGTGAAAGCCCCTGGCGACAAATTAAGACGCAACCAACTTGTCAGTATTGAGGTGTTAAAACAACAAGGCTTTGCAGTAAATATCGTTGCGGTAAATTGGTTTAATGATCCGAATCGTATTTACAGTGTGGTGGATATAGAAACCACCGGCGGCGTACAAGGTAATAATAAAATTACCGAAATAGCGGTTGTGCAGTTACAAGCGGGTGAAGTAATCAATCAATGGGCGACTTTAATCAATCCTGAGCGCAGTATTCCTGCTTTTATCACCAAGTTAACGGGGATAAACGCTGCTATGGTACGTGATGCGCCACGCTTTGAAGAGATTGCCGATACACTGCGCTCACTATTAAAAGGCAGTGTATTTGTTGCTCATAATGTGAATTTTGACTTCGGCTTTATTCGCAAAGAATACGCTGCACTTGGGCAAGGCTTTAAAATGCCAAAGCTATGTACTGTAGTTGAATCACGAAAGGCATTTCCAAAGCTTAAGTCATATTCGCTTGGTAACTTAGCGGCACATTTTGAATTGAATTTAACGAATCACCATAGAGCGTTAGCTGATGCAACTGCCACAGCAGAGCTGTTAAATCTGATTCAACAAACACAATCAAAAAAGGCGAGTTAAACTCGCCTTTTCACTTAGCTATGTCGTTATTCGTATTCGATAGGGTCGGTAACCTTGTTTAATGCAAAGGCTTCTAAGCGCTCTTGGCAAGCACCACATTTACCACAGGCCTTGTCGCGGCCGTTGTAACAGGTCCACGTTTGGCTGTAGTCAAGACCCATTTTTAAACCGTCTGTCAAAATGTCGATTTTGGTATTGTTTAAGTATGGGCTGAAAATTTCAACAGCGTCGTAGTTGGCAATACGGCAAACATCATCCATTTTTTGTACGAACTCAGGGCGACAGTCTGGATAAATTGCATGATCGCCTGAATGGGCACCGTAATAAACTTTACTAGCTTTTAAAGACACCGCATAACCCACAGCCAGTGAGAGTAAAATCATGTTGCGGTTAGGCACAATTGTGCTCTTCATGCTTTCTTCTTCGTAGTGACCTTCTGGTACTTCGATATCATCAGTTAGTGATGAGCCACCAATTAATTGGTTGATCGCTGAAATATCAACAATCTTGTGAGAAACACCTAACTTTTCACATACTTGAGCAGCTACTTTAAGCTCTTTAACATGACGCTGGCCGTAGTCGAAAGACAGGGCATACACTTCGTGGCCTTGTTGCAGGGCTTTATTTAATACGGTAAATGAGTCCATACCGCCGGAATAAATCACAACTACTTTTTGCGTCATATCTGTTTTGCTCTTACTTTTGATAGAGGTTTACTTCAGGGCGCGATATACTACACGGCTCGGGCCTAAATAACAATTTTTGCGCGTGTTTTTGGTTTTTTGATGGTATGTATTTTATACCGTTGCGTCGTAAGTGAGATGTCTTTTGTACAAAATTAACGAAGTGTTTGAAACAATTCAAGGTGAAGCGAGTTTTACGGGTACACCTTCAATCTTTTTACGTTTACAAGGCTGCCCTGTGGGTTGTGCTTGGTGTGATACAAAACAAACATGGGACGTTGATAATGTGTATAAAGTGTCACTTGATGACACCGTTGAGAAAAAAGCAGACTCAGATCATTGGGCAGAAGCAACAGCAGAGCAAGTGTTAGCGCTATTTAAAGAACGTGGCTACAACGCAAAACATGTGGTGATCACCGGTGGTGAGCCTTGCATGTACGACTTAAATCCAGTGTGTGAATTATTACATGCAAATGGCTATTCGACTCAAATTGAAACCAGCGGTACATTTGAAATTTTAGTCCCTGAGCAGACATGGGTGACTGTATCACCAAAAATTAATATGCGTGGTGGCTATAAAGTATTACGCAGTGCAATGCAGCGCGCTGATGAGATTAAACACCCAGTGGCAATGCAAAAGCATGTGGAAGAGCTCGAAGATTTATTCTTAAAAACAGGTGTGAATCCACGTTTAGTGTATCTACAACCAATTAGCCAAAAGATCTCAGCAACTAAACTTGCTATTGAAACCTGTATTGCAAAAAACTGGCGTTTATCGGTTCAAGTACATAAATATTTAGGAATTAGCTAGGGTTTAGCCGTCAGCCGTCAGCCGTCAGCCGTCAGCCGTCAGCCGTCTGATCTGTGATCTGACCCCGATAAAGTAGACACGGGGTTTAATTAACTTGTTCGTACTGCATGGGACTTTTATACCCTAGGGT
>NZ_PNCZ01000078.1:0-14121 GCF_005887425.1 Pseudoalteromonas sp. S2721 | reverse complement strand
GGCGACCATGGTCGCCTTTTTCATACTTAAATACTTATATATTTAAATTATAAATCGCTTGCGCTGGTATCGAGTGGTGCAAAGCTTTTAACTAACTCATCAACCGCTTTCATTTGCGATAAATAACCTTCTAGCTTGCTTAGTGCAAGTGCACATGGGCCATCACATTTTGCTTCATTCGGATTAGGGTGCGCTTCAATAAATAAACCCGCAATACCTAATGCCATACCACTGCGAGCAAGTTCTGCAGCTTGTGCACGGCGACCATCCGCAGAGTCAGCTCGGCCTCCTGGGCGTTGTAATGCGTGCGTTGCATCAAAGATAACCGGCGCCATAGGCTTCATGTCATCCATACCAAGCATATCAACCACAAGATTGTTATAACCAAAACTAGTACCACGCTCACACAGTGCAACATTGTTGTTGCCCGCTTCATTAAACTTTTTAATGATATGACGCATTTCGTGTGGAGCTAAAAACTGTGGCTTTTTCACATTGATAATAGCGCCAGTTTTTGCCATGGCTACAACTAAGTCAGTTTGACGAGCAAGGAATGCCGGTAACTGAATTACATCAACCACTTCAGCCACAGGCGCAGCTTGATGCGGCTCATGTACGTCAGTGATCAGTGGCACATTAAAAGTAGATTTAATTTCTTCAAAGATTTTTAAACCTTCTTCCATACCAGGACCGCGGTATGAATTAATTGAAGAGCGGTTCGCTTTATCAAAGGATGCTTTAAAAACGTATGGAATGTTTAGCTTTGATGTAACTTCTACATAATGCTCCGCAATTCGCATCGCTAAATCACGTGATTCAAGTACGTTCATACCGCCAAACAATACAAATGGTTTGTCGTTGGCTAATTCAATCTCGTTAATTTTAATTAACTGGTTGTTCATTTCTATTCCTTAAGGTGCAACAGCTTGTAGCATTAATCCACAAATATAAGCCATGTAAGTACCAACACCATAGCCTAAAACAGCAAGTAAAACACCTACTGGCGCAAGTGATGGGTGGAATGCTGATGCAACAACAGGTGCTGATGCTGCGCCGCCTACATTGGCCTGAGAGCCTACCGCCATATAAAACAGTGGTGCTTTAATTAGTTTCGCCACAATAAGCATTAAGCTTGCGTGAGTAATCATCCAAATAACACCGAGTACGAAGTACATTGGTGAATCAAAAATCGCGGTAATATTCATGTGTAAGCCAATTGAAGCAACAAGAATATATAAAAAGCTTGATGCTACTTTTGACGCACCAAAAGCTTCAATATGGCGAACTTTAGTAAACGATAAACTAATACCAATTGTGGTAGAGATAACGATTAACCAGAAGAATTTACTGTTTAAACTATACTCTTGTGCCCACGGGAAGTTAGCCCCAAAAAACGGACCTAAAAAGTCAGCACAAAAATGTGCAAGGCCAGTAATACCAAAGGCAATTGCGATAATCGTCATGTAATCATTTAGAGTTGGCATGCGCGCATGCTCAGCATGATACTTTTCTACGCGCTCTTTTAAATCTTCAATTGCACGCGTATCTGCGCCTGTTTTAGCATCAATCGCCTTATGGTTTGCTGCCATTAATAACAGTACGGCCATCCATAAGTTAGCCACAATCACATCAACTGTCACCATTGCAGAGAAGATATCGCCGCCTACTTCAAACATTTCTTTCATTGAAGCTTGGTTTGCGCCGCCACCAATCCAGCTACCGGCGATAGTCGTCATACCACGCCACACTGCGTCAGGGCCATGGCCGCCCACAGCTTCTGGGTAAACGGCGCTCATTACTAAGATAGCCAAAGGGCCACCAATAACAATACCCAAGGTACCTGTTAAAAACATGATTAATGCTTTTGGCCCAAGGTTTAGGATCGCTTTTAAATCAATACTGATGGTAAGCAATATTAAGCAAGCTGGCAGTAAATAGCGTGACGCTACAAAATATACATTCGAAGAATGACCATCAACAATCCCAAAAGTATTGAGTAATGATGGTAAAAAGTAGCAAAGCAATAATGCTGGTACATATTTATAAAATTTTTGGCAGGCAGCATTATTACTGTGCGAGGTTTTAAAAATAAACCCCAAAATAACGGCAAGCAAACCAAGTACGACTGCGTCATTGGTAATTAGCGCACTGTGGGCGTCAGTCATAAATGTTCCTTTAAATTAGTGGTGTGTATTATTGTTGTCTTCTATTTCAGCAATCTGGTGCTGAATTAATTCGATAGCGGGATCATCTGGGCACTCATTAATAAAGTACTGCAAATCATCACGCGCCATTTTTGGGCAATCTAGCTGATTAAGTAAATAGCCGCGGTCACGACGCTCATAAGGGTCATCACCAAGTAATTCCATCAGCATATCAACACAATGCAATGCATGACCAAATTTACTTTCGCTGATGAACGACCATTTTTGCTGTGCTAGATACAGCTTATAAAGCTCTTCTTCAAAAATCAGTTCAAGCGGTTCTTGCTCATCACCATTTTCTTCACAGGCATTCTCAGGTGTTATATACCAGCTCTGCTGACCTGTGCTTGGCTCAATTAAATAGCCCTCTTCATCACTCATCCCAACGTGAACGTGCACGTCTCCCTGACTAAGTGTGACCGTGGCATCAAGTTCAGCATGCTGTAATAAATGACAAAGTAAAATTGCCAGCGTGGTTTGCGTGCCACTGCGCATAGTAATGGTATAGCTAAAGCTATTTAACGTGTACTCTGGCACTTTTAAGCTTGATGAGCTAAACAGCCATTGCTGATAAAAGGTATCAAGTAACTTATCGAGACGCTCATGTGGCTCTTTTAATTCGGCGCAAAGAGCTGTTACCGTATTTTCAAGCTCATTAAGGGTGTCATAACAGGCTGTTAAATCAGCTTGTTGATCCCACTTTAATTCAGCGTCGATACAACGATAAAGCACTTTAGAAGAAAATGCGTCAAAGGCCTCATCTTGATAGGATTCATTTTGATCTTCAAACCAAGGGGTGGTCATTTATACTGCTACATGTCTTTCAAAAACGAACAGCTAGTTTACCTACTTTTGCTTTAAGTTACCAATACTGAGCGTTGAGATATAAAAAAGCGGTACGACAGCCAATGCAATCAAATACCGCTCAGAGATTTGTTATAAAAGAAGTGCTGTTTTTGCAGATGCTAAATAACCAATTGCTAATAAAATAAGCGTGGTGATCGCAAGTAATACAAGCTTCGCGCTATTTGCACTTTGCTTAGCGGCAACCACACCGAGTACAATATAAGCAACCACTAAGATTATCTTTTCTAATAACCAAGATTGTTCAAGCGGGTTAAAACCGGCCATTACAATTAATGCCACTGCAGAAATAAGTAATAAGGTGTCGATACTGTGGCTGCCGATAAACACTACTTTGTTTTTTGCCAGAACGCCCGTCTTTAAGCGAGAGAAAGAACGAACGTAGAATAAGATAATACTCAACACGGCAAATAACATGTGAGTATGTTTTACTGCTAAATAATCCATATGCCCCTAATTTTATTTTAATTAATCTGGATAACGTACAAGTACGTCTTCTATTTCTTTAATTCGCTGATTAAACACATCAATCAACTTTGGATCAAATTGTTTGCCCTGTTGCGCGTTAATTTCTTTCACAACATCGTCAAGCGACCACGGCTCTTTGTAGCAGCGCTTATGACGTAGTGCATCGAATACATCAGCTAAAGCAACGATGCGACCTGCAATAGGGATGTCTTCGCCTTTCAACCCTTTCGGGTAGCCTGAACCATCCCAACGCTCATGGTGTGACAACGCAATCACTGCGCCAGTATTAACAATGTCACGATTGGAGTCTTTTAAAATTAAATGACCTTTTTCAGCATGAAGTTGCATGATAACCCACTCTTCATCGGTCAATGGCCCCGGCTTATTTAATATAGCGTCGGGAATACCCACTTTACCCACATCATGCAATGGCGCAGCTAAGCGAATAAGCTCTGCTTCGCGTTTTGATAGACCATAGCCCATGGCAAGTTCATAACAAATGTGCGACACACGCTTTACATGGTTACCTGTTTCTGTTGAACGTTGCTCTAACGCTTCACTGAGCCTAAATACTAACTCTTGTTGTGTTGCTTCGATTTCAGATTGTAACTGTACATTTTCATACGCCAGCTGCACATTTTGCGAAAAGATTTCAATCAAGTGACGCTGAGTGTCGGTTAAATGCTTAGGGATACCTGAAATAAACAACATGGAATTATGATTATATTCACTACTGCAATAGGCAAATAAATAGTTCTCACGATAAACAATGGTTTTTTCATTTAAAGCTTGCTGACAGGCTTGAAGCTGATCGTGACTTAACACCTCTTCAATCGCCTTGCCTTCACTGCGTTCAAACTCACCTCGGCCCGAAAACACCACTAGCTTCTTTTGGTTATCTTGCGGGTTACTCGCAACTAAACTGGTTGCATACATGGCCTGATCAACGGTTCCTAATAATGAGGTAAGTTGTTGCATCACCCCTTCAATAAAGCTTTCAAGAGAATGAGTTGAAAAGATATCACGTGAAGCTTTAATTATTTTTTCAAGGCCTTGACGAGATTGTTCTATCGACAAAATATCACGATATGAACGCAAGCTCGACATCACTACTGTGAACAGTTTTTGTGCTGTTAATTCAGTTTTTGATTTGTAGTCATTGATATCGTAATTAACGATGACTTGACGCTCTGGTGCTTGCCCAGGCTGACCAGTGCGAAGAATGATACGAATATGATTATTTTTTGCGGTTTCGCGAATAAACTTGGCAACTTTAAGGCCGGCATCGTCGGTTTCCATAACCACATCGAGTAATACGATAGCCGCATCTGGATGCTCTTGAATTACTTGCTTAGCTTCTTCACCTGAATAAGCACTAATAAACTCTAAACGTTTATCTTGAAATTCAAAGTCACTCAACGCAAGCTTTGTTACGGCATGTACTTCTGGCTCGTCATCAACGACGATGACTTTCCAACTACCCTGAACCACCTCATTAACTTCGTCAAGTGCTTCATCCGAAAACAAAAAATCATCCATTCTATGGGATCCTCAAAGGCTATGTACGCACAGTGCGCTTTATTGTTATTTAGGCCATTGTGCTAACGTTACACGGTCATTACCGCCAAGATCTTTAATTGTAAGTATATGGCTATACGACATTTGTGCAAAAAATTCTTGTACCTTCACACTTTGTTTGTAGCCATGTTCAATTAAAAGATAGCCATTTGTTGCTAAATAGTCACGTGCGATAGTAATAATTTGTTTAATATCAGCCATACCGTCGTCATCTGCAACTAATGCAGAGAGCGGCTCAAAGCGAACATCGCCTTGGCTTAAATGCTCATCATCATGTTCAATATACGGAGGATTGCTCACAATTAGGTCAAACTTTTGTGTACTTACTGCACTAAACCAGTTGCTCAACACAAAAGTGGCGTTGTTAATATTGAGTCGTTGTTTGTTCTCTTTGGCAAGCTCAACTGCATCAGCCACTCTATCAACCCCTGTCACCTGCCAATTAGGCATTTCACTGGCTAATGCCAAAGCAATTGCTCCTGTGCCAGTGCCTAAATCAAGCACGTTTGCAGCCGTAGGTAGCTCAAGGCCTAAGGCATATTCTACTAACGTTTCGGTATCAGGTCTTGGGATCAGGGTTGTTGGATTAACCTTTAAAGGAAGACTCCAAAATTCACGAAAGCCAACAATATGAGCAACTGGTTCACCATTTAAACGACGCTGACATGCTTGTTCAAAATCACGTTGTTGCTGTTCGGTAAGTTGTTTTTCGGGCCAAGTAAATAAGTAACTACGAGGTTTATCAAGAATGGATAATAACAGGACTTGTGCGTCTAACTTAGCACTGTCGCTGCTAGGCGTTAATAACGCCGTTGCAGCAACAATTGCTTGTTCAATGCATTGTGGCACGATTATTCATCGCCCATCGCGGCAAGTAAGTCAGCTTGGTGTTCTTGCATTAGAGGTTCGATAACACTTCCTAAATCACCAGCAACCACTTCATTCAAACGATAAAGTGTTAAATTAATACGGTGATCGGTAATACGACCTTGCGGGTAGTTATAAGTACGAATACGCTCAGAACGGTCACCGCTACCTACTAGGTTACGACGTTCTGATGCTTCCGCCGCTTGACGCTTTTCATCTTCAGCTTGTTGTAAGCGTGCGCCAAGTACAGACATCGCTTTGGCACGGTTTTTATGCTGTGAACGCTCATCCTGACACTCTACAACCACACCCGTTGGAATGTGTGTAATACGGATTGCTGAGTCAGTTTTATTTACGTGCTGACCACCGGCACCCGATGCACGGAAGGTATCGACTTTAATATCAGCAGGGTTAATTTCAATTGCTTCCGCTTCAGGAATTTCGGCCATAACGGCTACCGTACACGCTGAGGTATGAACACGGCCTTGCGATTCTGTCTCTGGAACACGTTGTACACGGTGCGCACCTGATTCAAACTTAAGCTGACCATACACACCTTCGCCAGAGATATGCGCAATCACTTCTTTATAACCGCCGTGCTCACCTTCGTTAGTACTTACTACTTCTACTTTCCACTTTTTAGTTTCAGCGTAGCGGCTGTACATACGGAATAAGTCACCTGCGAAGATAGCAGCTTCATCACCACCGGTACCGGCACGAACCTCTAAATAGACGTTATTATTGTCTTTAGGGTCTTTTGGTAACATTAGAATTTGGATTTCATCTTCTAATGCAATAATTTGTGCTTTTGCTTCTTTGTATTCTTCTTGCGCCATTTCACGCATATCAGGATCAGAGTCTTTTAACATTTCTTCTGCTGTAGCAACATCATCTTGGGCTTGTTGGTAAGCTAAAAATGCTTTTACGATTTCTTCTAATTCTGAGTATTCTTTAGATAAGGCACGAAAGCGATTTTGGTCGCTGATCACAGAGGGGTCGCTTAGTAGCGCTTGCACTTCCTCATAACGCTCAACTAAGGTTTCTAATTTTCTATAAACAGACTCTTTCATTTAACGACTATTCCTGATCAATACCTAACATTTTCTTTAATTGGCTTAACTCCGCTGCTTCACCTTTTTTAGCAGCATCTTGAATGGCACGGGTAGGTGCGTGCATCAAGCGGTTGGTCAGTTTGTTTGCCAACTCGAGTATTACTTTTTCTGCCTCTTTACCTGCTTGTAGCTGGCCAAGGGCTTTTTCGACAAGTTCTGACTTTATATCTTGTACATCGTTGCGATAATGGCGAATAAGATCCACCGAATCGAGTGAACGCAACCACATAGCAAATTCATCGGTACGTGAGCGAATAATAGCTTGCGCTTGCTCCGCAGCCTGCTCACGGGCCGCGATATTCTCGCTTACTATGGCTTGTAAGTCATCAACTGAATACAAATAGGCAGCATCTAATTCGCCTACTTGGCTTTCGATATCACGCGGTACCGCGATATCGATAAATAACATTGGTTTGTGGCGGCGCTTTTTCAACGCCTGCTCTACCACCCCTTTACCGATAATAGGCAAGGTACTGGCGGTTGAACTAATAACAATATCGGCGTCGTGTAAACGCTCAGGTAACTGGGCAAGTGCAATCACATCCGCATCAACCTCACTCGCTAAAGTTTTAGCGCGTTCAATAGTACGGTTTGCCACCGTGATTTTTTGCGGATCGTTTTGGTATAAGTGCTTAGCAACTAGTTCAATCGTTTCACCTGCACCAATTAGCAGTACATTGGTTTTATCTAGTTTGCCGTAAATATGTTTCGCAAGATTAACCGCGGCATAAGCAACAGATACTGCGCTAGCACCAATATCAGTTTCGGTACGAACTTGTTTTGCGACAGAAAATGTTTTTTGAAACAAACGGTCAAAAGTTACACCAATGGCATCGTGAGTTTTTGCATTATGGTAGGCTTGTTTTATTTGCCCTAAAATTTGCGGCTCACCGAGTACTAACGAATCTAGACCACAAGACACTCGCATTAAATGATTAATTGCTTCGTGATCTTCATGATAATAGATATTATTGCTCAGTTCATGTTCATCCAATCCATGGAAACTGGCTAACCAGTGCAACAGGGTTTGGGAATTACGCTCAGCAAGGCTACAATAGATTTCAGTTCGGTTGCAGGTCGAAACAATAACCGCTTCATTAAAATGCGCATGACCACTTAATTGCTGTAACGCCTCAGACATTTGCTCAGGCGAAAACGCGACTTTTTCGCGTAATTCTACGGATGCGGTTTTGTGATTTATACCAAGTGCTACGATGGTCATATGTACCAAATATTGCTAAGCCCAGCTGTAAAGGCATTAATTTTACCAAAAATCAGCGGAATATGGAAAGTAAGGAACGACATTTGATTAAACAATATTTGATTTTATTCATGTTTTTTTTATTTATCGGCGGTTGTGCGCAAAAAATTTCAACAGTTGATTACATTTATCCTGACTGGAAAAGCCGATTAGAACAACAAGCTCAATGGCAAGTGCAAGGCAAAATGGCATTTATTAGTACAGAGCAGCGCCAGTCAGCCAATTTAAATTGGCAACATGATGAGCAATACAGCGACATGGTGCTTACCAGTTTTATTGGTACCCGTATTCTGTCTTTAAAGCAAAATGCACAAGGTGCTGAACTTGAGTATGACGACAATGTATATACCGACCGTGATGCCTCAATGTTGTTATATCGTTTAACCGGTTTTTCAATCCCATTAGATAATGCCGCAAAGTGGCTAAAAGGTACCGTCGAGAGCGACCAAGCAAGCCATGATGAGCAAGGCCGTTTAAAAAGTCTTATTTGGCAAGCTCACAATGGTCAACAGTGGCAAGTAACCTATTCAGACTTCATCAAACAAGATGGTTATTGGCTTCCTGTTAAGCTAAGCCTTAAAAACAATAAAATTCGTATTAAAATTCAACTTAATGATTGGCAGTTAAATTAATCATGACACACGCTTCAACCGCCCCGCTAACGTTAATAGCACCTGCAAAACTTAATTTATTCCTTCATATAAATGGTCGCCGTAAAGATGGCTACCATGAACTCGAAACCTTATTTACCTTTTTAGAGTTTGGTGATGACTTAACATTTACGGTTAGTAACGAGCCAGATATTTTAGTAACCGGTGATACAAACGGTATTGAGCTTGCAGATAACCTTATATATAAAGCAGCCCGTTTATTACAACAGCACTGTGATTGCCAACAAGGCGCTTCAATAAAGCTATTAAAACGTTTGCCTATGGGCGGCGGTGTTGGCGGCGGCTCATCCGATGCAGCCACTACCCTTCTTGCTCTTAATAAACTATGGGATTGTGATTTATCACTTACAGAATTAGCTCAGCTTGGGGTGAAATTAGGCGCTGATGTACCAGTATTTATCAATGGTCACACTGCCATTGCGCATGGGATTGGCGAGCAGCTAGAAAATGTTGAATTACCGCAAAGTTGGTTCTGTGTGGTGCATCCAGGGCAGCATGTGAGCACCGCGAAAATTTTTACCCATCCAGATTTAAAGCGCGACACACCTAAGCTAAAAGCAGACTGGCAAACAGAAAATTTAGGCAATGATTGTGAGGCTTTAGTTAAAAAGCTCTGCCCCGAGGTTGAAAAAGCCCTGCAGTGGTTGCTAAAATACGCCCCGTCAAAGATGACTGGTACAGGCGCTTGCTGCTTTGCTGAGTTTTCAACCGAGGCACAAGCACAACAAGTTTTAGCTCAATTACCAGAAAAATGGACAGGTTTTGTTGCAAGTAGTGCTACACTTTCTCCTGCTCATACAGCATTAAATGCTCACTTTGAAATGAAGTAACGTACAAGTAAATGTTAACCTGCTTTGGTGCCTACCATAGCCTGTTAGTCCCAAAATTCAGTGCCTGAGGAACCCTACCGTGCCTGACATGAAGCTCTTCGCTGGTAACGCAACACCTGAGCTAGCTCAAAAAGTTGCAAAACGTTTGTATATTGAATTAGGCGATGCTGTTGTTGGCCGTTTTAGTGACGGTGAGATCAGTGTTCAAATTAATGAAAATGTTCGTGGCTCTGACGTTTTCATTGTCCAATCAACCTGTAACCCTACTAACGATAACTTAATGGAGCTTATCGTTATGGTTGATGCCCTACGTCGTGCGTCTGCTGGACGTATTACTGCCGTTATCCCTTACTTTGGTTATTCACGTCAAGACCGCCGCGTGCGTTCTGCTCGTGTACCAATTACAGCTAAAGTAGTTGCAGATTTCCTTTCAAGTGTTGGTGTTGACCGCGTTCTAACGGTTGATTTACACGCTGAACAAATCCAAGGTTTCTTCGACGTACCAGTTGATAACGTATTTGGTAGCCCAGTTCTACTTGAAGATATGAAAGAACGCGACTTCGATGACGTTGTTGTTGTTTCTCCTGATATCGGTGGTGTTGTTCGAGCTCGTGCAATCGCTAAGCTATTAAACGACACAGACCTTGCTATTATCGACAAGCGTCGTCCACAAGCAAACGTTTCACAAGTAATGCACATTATTGGTGACGTTGAAGGTCGTGACTGTATCATCGTTGATGACATGATCGATACCGGTGGCACTTTATGTAAAGCAGCAGCAGCGCTTAAAGAACACGGTGCAAAACGCGTATTTGCTTACGCTACTCACCCAGTACTTTCTGGTAATGCAGCTGAGAACATCCGTAATTCAGTGATTGACGAAGTTATTGTGACTGACTCAATTACACTGTCTGATGAGCTTAAAGCAATTGATAAAATCAAAGTGCTTACGCTTGCAGATATGCTTGCTGAAACAATCCGTCGTATCAGCAACGAAGAATCTATTTCAGCGATGTTTGAACACTAATCAACATTACTGTAATACTAAAAAAAGCACCGCCTAGGTGCTTTTTTTGTAGTCGTTATTTATTTTCCCCGAAAGGGGTGGTATGATAGCGCGCCTTTTGGCTAGGGACCTTGGTCGCAAAGGCCCTAAGACTATTAATTATTGGAGACATTATGTCAACTTACACATACAATGCAGAATTACGTACAGAAACAGGTACTGGTGCGAGCCGCCGCCTACGCCGTGAAGATAAAGTTCCTGCAATCCTTTACGGTGCTGACAAAGAAGCTGCATCAATCGTTCTTGCACACAAAGATATGATCAAAGCGCAAGAAGACGAAGGTTTCTACACGCACATCCTTACTTTAAACATCGGTGGCGAGTCAGTTGAAGCTATCCTTAAAGATATTCAACGTCACCCGTACAAGCCTAAGATCACTCACTTAGACTTCCAACGTGTAGATGCTACTCACAAACTTCACACTAAAGTGCCTGTACACTTCATCGGTGAAGAGAAAGTAACTAAAGCTGGTAACACTGTTGTTCACCAATTAACTGAAATCGAAATCACGTGTCTTCCTAAAGCACTTCCTGAGTTCATTGAAGTTAACGTTTCAGATTTAGTAGCTGGTGATTCAATCCACCTTTCTGACCTTAAACTTCCTTCAGGTGTTTCATCTGTTGAGCTAACTAAAGGCGCTGATCACGATCAGTCAGTTGTTACTGTTAAAGCTAACAAAGCAGCTCCAGCTGAAGAAGAAGCTTCAGAAGACGCTGCAGAATAATTTTTAAGGTGTAAACACCTTGAATTCTATTCAAATGCTTGTGGGCCTGGCTAATCCAGGCCCCGAATACGCAAACACACGCCATAATGCAGGTGCTTGGTTCATCGAAGAACTGGCTGCACGTTATAACTGCACACTCAAACATGATCCTAAATATCACGGCCTCACCGGCAAAGTGATTATTCAAGGCCAAGAATTTAAATTACTGATCCCTACAACTTATATGAATTTAAGTGGTAAGGCGGTGAGTAGTCTCGCTAATTTCTTTAAAATCCCTGTTGAGAACATTCTCGTTGCTCATGACGAAATGGACTTAGATCCTGGGATTGCAAAACTTAAAAAAGGTGGCGGCCACGGCGGTCATAATGGTTTAAAAGATATTATTGCGAAAATGGCAAACCAAAAAGATTTCATGCGCCTTCGCATAGGCATTGGTCATCCAGGTCACCGAGAAATGGTAACAGGCTGGGTGCTAGGTAAAGCCGCGAAAGACGATCAAGAAAAAATGGACGCCGCCGTTGACGAAGCAGTTCGTTGTATGGAAATACTTGCAAAAGATGGTGTGTTAAAAGCACAAAACAGACTACATTCATTTAAACCTTAATCCGTTTTAATGAAATTACACAAGGTATCTTACTATGGGTTTTAAATGTGGCATCGTTGGTTTGCCAAACGTTGGTAAATCAACTCTATTTAATGCACTAACTAAAGCGGGTATTGAAGCCGCTAACTTCCCTTTCTGTACCATTGAGCCTAACACGGGTGTGGTACCGGTTCCTGATGCGCGCTTAAATGATTTAGCCGCTATCGTAAATCCTCAGCGTATTTTACCAACGACGATGGAATTCGTTGATATTGCAGGTCTAGTAAAAGGCGCATCGAAAGGTGAAGGTTTAGGTAACCAATTCTTAGCAAACATTCGTGAAACAGATGCGATTGGTCACGTTGTTCGTTGTTTTGAAGACGAAAACATTGTTCACGTTG
Organism: Pseudoalteromonas sp. S2721; assembly: GCF_005887425.1. Taxonomy (NCBI): domain Bacteria; kingdom Pseudomonadati; phylum Pseudomonadota; class Gammaproteobacteria; order Alteromonadales; family Pseudoalteromonadaceae; genus Pseudoalteromonas; species Pseudoalteromonas sp. S2721. The sequence continues at coordinate 1,491 of NZ_PNCZ01000078.1, read as the reverse complement.
CTGGCACAATTGACCCTGCTGATGATATCGACGTAATTAACACTGAATTAGTACTTGCTGATATGGACAGTGCTGATAAAGCGATTGTTCGTAATGCTAAAAAAGCAAAAGGCGGCGACAAAGACGCTAAAGAGCAAAATGCTGTTTTAGAAAAAGTAAAAGTACACTTAGATGAAGGTTTAACGTTACGTTCTTTAGAACTAACAAAAGAAGAAAAAGCAGCGATTAAGCCGCTTAACTTCTTAACAATCAAACCTACCATGTATATTGCTAACGTGGCAGAAGATGGTTTTGAAAATAACCCTTACCTAGACAAAGTACGTGAAATTGCTGCTGCAGAAGATGCGGTTGTTATTCCAGTATGTGCAGCGATTGAATCTGAGTTATCTGAACTTGAAGAAGAAGATAAACTAGAATTTATGGCTGACCTAGGTTTAGAAGAGCCAGGTCTTAACTTAGTGATCCGTGGTGGTTACGAGTTACTTAAATTACAAACCTACTTCACTGCTGGCGTTAAAGAAGTACGTGCATGGACAATCCCAGTAGGTGCGACTGCACCACAAGCTGCGGGTAAAATCCACACTGACTTTGAGCGTGGCTTTATCCGTGCACAAACTATTGCATTTGACGACTACATTGCGTTTAAAGGCGAAAGCGGTGCTAAAGAAGCTGGTAAGATGCGTCAAGAAGGTAAAGAGTACATCGTTAAAGACGGCGATGTGATGAACTTCTTATTTAACGTATAAGCATATTTGCTCATTCGATTTTAAAAGGCTCGTTATTACGAGCCTTTTTTATTGTCTAAATATTACTAACCCTTCCTAAAACATCAAAGCATGGTGAGTAATACTTCTGCAGCCTTACCTCTGCTTGTTCTTTTTAGTGATGTACGGTGTTATTTATGCTTAACAGTGAATCGTCGTCGAAAGCAAATGAGTGATAACAACAGTTAATTGAGGGGATTTCAAAGCTCGCTAGCAATTTTGCGACCTATTGACTGCTCGATTAGCAAATTGTGGGGATTTTAAAAGTAAAAATAAGCCCCCTTAGTGACAAAATAGCCTATATAAATTCATTCGCTTTCGCTTTTTTATGTTTAAATCACCTAAAAGATCACGCTAACTAATTTTGAAACTTGATTTTTGTATGAAAATCAAGCAGCTTTAAATGTACGTTTTAAAACTCTTACGATGCGTTTGGGAATTAAACTCATAAATTGCAGTCAAAAAAACAGCAATTTAAATGAAATTTCGCCACTTAGCTTAATTTTAATGCAAACAAACACTGATAAGCATTTTTTTGCAAAAAAGGTGTTGACGGATTTAGGTCATATCAGCATAATACGCCCCGCACTCAGCGATGAAGTGCTAACAAAAAAGATGGCTAAGTAGCTCAGTTGGTTAGAGCACATCACTCATAATGATGGGGTCACAGGTTCAAATCCCGTCTTAGCCACCATTCTTTTTGTTGCTCAATGAAGAGTTTAAAATA
>NZ_PNCZ01000077.1:0-3187 GCF_005887425.1 Pseudoalteromonas sp. S2721 | reverse complement strand
CCCTAAAAGGCCCTGCCGATTATATGAGGTGAGTTGGGAGTTAGCAAGTTGGCAAAATTGTAGCAGCGATTTTATATCGCGTAGGAATGATCACAGGTGCTAGGTGCTAGGTGCTAGGTGCTAGCAGCATAGTATTGGTTTTGGATTCGTAAAAAGGGGTTCCCTATCCAATCGACTTTTTTCGGCGTTAAAACGCCTCCTATAACTCGCATCTCGTTCCTCGAAACTCGTAACTTTCCCTTTAACTCGATAACTTGTTGGGTTTCACTCCGTTCTACCCAACCTACCAGCTTAAAGCTTTTGCTTTTCCACACCCATTTGCTTCACATGCTCAACCAGCTCAGGGAAAAACGTTAAAAACACCGCGTCTAATTGTTGGTAGTGGCGGGCTATATCGTCAGCGGCTCCTGCAAAGTTATTAGCAAAGCGAATACGCTTGGCGATGTTATCAAGGGCAAGGCCGACCCCATCGAGTGTTTCATATTCTTTAAACCAATCATTGTTGGTCATACTAGTCACAACTTGCTGCATACGCGAAGGCATCATGGCTTGCCTAGCATTTAAAAGCCCATAACTGTGCTGTTTGAATTCAGCTAATGGTTGGTCATTAAACCGCTGCCAATGCTGAATTAGAAAGTGATCGAACGCTACATCAATGGCGACACTTGCAAAGCGTTTACGTGCTGGCGAAAAGTACTGCTTAGCCTCTTTTACAAGAGGGTGCGAGTCGGTAAACCTATCAACTAAATAATGATTTTCAAGGCCATTTTTAACCGCATCAGGTAACTGCGCAGAATACCGACGCCCACCAAAATCCCCCAGCAGATTACCAAAATGTGAATCAGCTGTCGGTTGTGCTAAGTAAAGGTGAGCCAAGTAGTTCAACGCATTCTCTAAAAAAAGTCATTTTATGCATTGTAAAAGAATACAGGTGAAAGGGTCTAGGGGCACGAGTTGCGGATTAGCAAGAGTGTAGCGGCGATTTTATATCGCGTAATCCACTGAATACTCACAAAGAGGAAAAGAGACGCTGCGCTTAAGAGGAATTATTAAAAAATTGATGGTTTTGTTGGGTTACTCATTCACTTCTCATTGTCTTCTCTTTGTGCAAATAATATTGAACCACAGAGTAAACCGAGGCGCTTCGCGCTACACAGATAAAACTGTAAATTACGCGGGGTAAACCCGCTGCTACCTGTTCAGTGTTAAAACGCCTCCTGCACCTCGCATCTCGCTAACTTTTCAATCTGATAGCTGACGGCTGAAAGCTGATGGCTCCAAACGTTGAGTTTCACTCCGCTCTAACCAACCTACCAGCTAATAGTCATACAAATAACTCACCTTTATGACTTTAAATTAAATGCCAACATGACAAGAGCCGACATGATCGCAGAAAGAGAAATTAACCGCATAATAAAAATAACTATATTACCTGCGCCGCCTGAAGTTGTACTTCTGAATAGTAGCGGGTACTCGTGGAATTTTAAAAGATACAGCACATCAAAAAGACCTACTCGCATATTATCTATTGTTACAACATTGCCACTTTTTTGATGAATTTCACAAGCGTGTAAATTGGCCGTTTTTTCGTTCACAATATGACCACTTCTACCGTGAAAAGTATAATTAAAAATGATTTCTTGGATATCGCCCTTAGCGATTTGCATAACTTTTGAAGCTTTACCCTCTATTGCTAACCTATCTATTTCGAGTGAGTCTTTAGATATACTCATAACCCACTTACGACCAAATCCAAATTTGTTATAAATCACAATTCGCTTGATAACAAATACACAAAGATAACAACTCACACAAGTTACAAAAGCAGGTATCGGCTGCATCGTTTCTTGAAGCACTAGGCTCATTACAGCAATAGCGATAGTCATAAAGAAAAATAAAAATTCAGCTCCGCCCGACAGCACAGCTAGGCCCGGTAGCGACGTTAGTTTTGTATTAGAGTCTGCTTGTAAAACTGTCTTTTCATAGAAAGTTGAATATCTAAACCAAACTCGGTCGCTCAGGTTTAAATCTAGGGAGTGCTTCGAAAGTGGCTGATTATAATCCATTATTTAAGTTTCCATTTTTAAAACACAATTTTGCCATTACTTTCCCATTAAGCCAAGATTCCTACTTAAGGATATATTTCCTTTACGTTCAAGTACTAAACTAACTGCCCAACAAAGTTAACCATATTGTGCGCCACAATTGGAAAAACAAGGCTACCAGTACGCTCTCTTAACCACAGCAAAATAAATCCATAACTCCCAGTTAATACGATTCTGAATGCAGACAAATGCCACTCACCATCTATATGCATAACCCCATGAACTAGACCAAATAATAAAACCAAAAGTAACCCTGCAATGTTTATTGGCGAGCCAAAAAAGTTAATGCGCGATGAAACAACAGCCAACGAAAAACAAAATAATAAAACTCCTCTAAACATTGGTTCTTCATCTAACCCAGGAATAAGAGCTTGATAGAGTAGCGTTTCAAAATCGAAATTTGGTCCGTTACCAAGGCTAAGCGTTACAATAATCTGCAACGCAACAAACAGGGTTAAAACAACGAGTGCAGGCTTAATAGAGCCTTCATTTTGTCTAAGAGTAAAACCAGCGTCCTTGATTTTAAAGTCACTTTTAAAAGCTGCTAATAAAGCCAATACCAAAGCCCAAAGAGTAATAGCGACAATTTTACCTGACCAATTCCATTTGAAATCTGTAAAAAGTAAATCTAAGGAAATGAACTCTTTACCTTTGAATAAAGCTAAGAAATAACAAAATAGAATTAACAGAGTAGCAAGCAGCCAAGTTAAGTTTATAGTTACTTTACTGAATGCTTTTAAAATTAAAACGAGTAATAGAACCACGCCTAAATTGGCGAGTATTCCAAAATACATATCTGGCATAACCGTCCTTGGTGAGCATAAAGCTCAAACTTTATTATTGTTTAATTTCTATGATAAACACAAAAACAACCTATTAAACAGATATTTGTTTGAGTTTAAATTCCCATTGAGCATATTTTTATTTTCAAAGTATATGAACCACAGAGAGCACCGAGGCACTTCGCGCTACACAGAGAAAAACAGCATTTAAAAATAATATTCACAAAGAGGATAAGAGACGCTGCGCTTTAGAGGAAAAAACAAAATACTCTTTTGGTCTATCTCATTTACTTCTCATTC
>NZ_PNCZ01000076.1:0-333 GCF_005887425.1 Pseudoalteromonas sp. S2721 | reverse complement strand
AAGTATTGAAGATATTTAGCAATTCCGACAGCTGCACTCTAAAACAAAGGGTCACCCAGAATATGGTTACACATCGTGTGTTGAAACAAAGACAGGCCCATTAGTTTCTGGTATTGCTAACGCAGTTGGTCTGGCACTCGCTGAAAAAACCGTAGCAGAGCAATTCAATAAGCCACAATTTGATATTGTTGATCACTTTACTTACTGCTTTATGGGTGATGGCTGTTTAATGGAAGGTATCTCGCACGAAGCATGTTCGCTGGCAGGTACATTAGGCCTAGGCACGCTAATCGCATTTTGGGATGACAATGGCATCTCTATGGATGGTGTAGT
>NZ_PNCZ01000075.1:0-65900 GCF_005887425.1 Pseudoalteromonas sp. S2721 | reverse complement strand
AAACTGCGCTAATCGCCGATATCTTAGAGTAAATTGGGGTGACTGATGGGGCTCGAACCCACGACAACCGGAATCACAATCCGGGGCTCTACCAACTGAGCTACAATCACCACGGCATTTACATATTTTCAAATGGCGCACCCGGAAGGATTCGAACCTTCGACCAACGCCTTAGAAGGGCGTTGCTCTATCCAGCTGAGCTACGGGCGCATCGAAAACTTCATAAGTTAGCCTGTAAGCGCCGCTTCTTAAAGAAGAAGTGGTCGGCGATGCAGGATTTGAACCTGCGACCCCTTGGACCCAAACCAAGTGCGCTACCAAACTGCGCTAATCGCCGATGCTTACTGTTGTTTGCGAGTGACCTCGTTAACAACGGGGTGCATAATAGTGATTTGACCGAGTCAGGTCAAACATTTTTTTAAGAAAATAATTCAATCGGTCACTTTTAGTTCATAATGGTTAAATATTGCAAATATAAGCTAAAATTTGAACTCTTTTTTATAAAGTAGCGCTTTATATAAGATTGCATCTTGGCGCTATGATGCTTTTCTGCGAAAATACGCAACATAAATAAATATGATCAAACAAACATGATTTGTGTATCCACGCCCCCTTTATTGGATAATCATATTTAGATGTATCAGTATCAAGTTAACTAACCCCCAATTAAAGGTCACCCATGACGGCAAACATCATCGATGGTAAGGCAATAGCTAAACAAGTACGCAGCAATGTAGCAGAGCGAGTTGCAGAGCGTGTAGCGAATGGATTACGCGCTCCAGGACTAGCAGTTGTGTTAGTTGGTCAAGATCCAGCTAGCCAAGTGTATGTTGGTTCTAAACGTAAAGCATGTGAAGAAGTCGGCTTTGTATCTAAGTCTTACGATTTACCTGGCGACACAACTGAGCAAGACTTACTTGCATTAATAGATCAACTAAACGAAGACAAAGAAGTAGACGGTATCTTAGTACAGTTACCTTTACCACAAGGTCTTGATGCTGAAAAAATTCTTGAACGCATCACACCACATAAAGATGTTGATGGTTTCCACCCTTATAACATTGGTCGTTTAGCTCAGCGTATGCCGGCACTTCGTCCTTGTACGCCGAAGGGGATTATCACCCTACTCGACTCTACCGGTGTTCGCTACAAAGGTATGCACGCAGTTGTTGTTGGTGCATCAAACATTGTTGGTCGTCCTATGTCACTTGAGCTTTTACTTGCAGGCTGTACAACAACGGTTTGTCATAAGTTTACTCAAGATTTAGAAACGCATGTTCGCCGCGCTGATTTGTTAGTTGTAGCGGTGGGTAAACCTGAGTTTATTCCGGGTGATTGGGTTAAAGAAGGTGCTATTGTAATCGATGTAGGTATTAACCGCCTTGAATCTGGCAAGCTTGTTGGTGATGTTGAATACGATATCGCTGAACAAAAAGCACATTTCATTACACCAGTACCAGGTGGTGTTGGTCCAATGACTGTGGCAAGCTTAATCGAAAACACCCTTGAAGCGTGTGAAAAGTACCACAGCTGAGAAGAGCTAAATTATTGCAAAAGGCTGCCAATTGGCAGCCTTTTTTGATTTTAAGTTTTTTGTAGTTTGAACAGCCTGAGCTTTAACATCTGGGGGAGCACTGAAAACACAATCATCATAAACATCAATAGGTATTGCCAGTCTTGATATTGTTCGTTTATGAGTAAAACAGCGCATACGATTCCCGCAATTGGGTTAGCTATCGTTCCGAATGAAAACTCAGCTACAGTCATGCGTCCTAATAACCAAACATACAGAATATAAGCGATGGCAGTATTGGGCACGATTAACCAAAATAATGCCGAATATTGCAGCGCTGAGATAGGCTCAAATACCACTTGGTATTGCTCTGGGTGAAGTAAACTGCCATCAATAAACGCAGCCAATAATAAAATAGTGCCGCCAATGATTAACTGCCAGGTAAGCACAACCCACCAATGAATATGCACCGACAAACTCTGTACTAAGGTGCTACCAATCACAATAGTCAGTAAGGCCCCAAATAAAGCGGCCACTCCCAATACATTTAATGCCACGTGTGCTGGATCAAACAACAGCCAAGCCAATACCACCAGCGCCATAGCGCAGAATGCTTGAATTTTTGCAGGTCGCTGCCCTTTAGTAAGCCAAACATATAACAAAGCTACAACCGGCACAGACACCATCCCTACCCCTGCAATGGCAGCAGGAAGGTTTACTGCCATGATAAAAATAAAGGCAAAAAACAACGCGATATTCACAGCACCTAGCGTTAACAAACTTGGCCACTGCGAACGGGTTGGCAAACTAGGTTTAAGTAATAAAAGTAACAACCCTGCAGGTAGTGCACGCAATGCGCCTAATAAAAGTGGCGGCCAATCAGGTGTGGCATATTTGGTCACGGCATAGGTGGTGCCCCATAAAAAGGCGGGGATCATGGCAAATAAAATATTCAATGTCTGTCCTTGTTAATACGAAGAGATGACAAGGTAAAACCTCAAGTAAAGTTGAGGTCAATAGCTGTATCGAGTTAAAAACAAAAAAGGTTGCCTCGTTGGCAACCTTTTTTAATGAGTTATCTTTCGATGGATACTTAGGCTTTACGCCACGTTGTTTTACCAGCAGAATCTTCGAGTACCACACCAAGTGCATTCAATGCATCGCGGGCTTCATCAGCTGCCGCCCAATCTTTGTTTGCGCGGGCTTCATTACGTTTTGCTATTAACGCTTCGATGTGTGCTACTTCATCATCAGCTTGGCCACCTTGTAAAAAGGCTTCTGGATCTTGTTGTGCTACCCCTAATACCTCTGCAACACTGCGTAGTACATAAGCGAGCTTACCAGCTTGCTCTGCATCACTGTCTTTAACACGGTTTAGCTCTTTTGCTAGTTCAAATAACACGGGTAGTGCTTCTGGTGTGTTGAAGTCATCATCCATCGCTTTTCTGAATTTAGCCACATATTCATTGCTAGCTAAATCGCATTCGATTGGCGTTACCCCGCGCAGTGCAGTGTAAATACGTTCAAGTGACGAACGTGCTTGCTCAAGGTTTTCTTGCGAATAGTTAAGCTGGCTACGGTAATGACCTGATATTAAGAAATAACGAACTGATTCAGCATCGTACTCTTTTAATACGTCACGTACGGTAAAGAAGTTGTTTAATGACTTAGACATCTTCTCTTTATTAACCTGTACCATCCCTGTGTGGATCCACGTATTCACGTACTTGCCGTTATTTGCACAGCATGACTGAGCAATTTCGTTTTCATGGTGCGGGAACTGTAAATCTGATCCACCACCGTGAATATCAAAATGTTCGCCTAAGTGCTTAGAGCTCATTGCTGAACATTCGATATGCCAACCAGGACGACCCTCACCCCATGGTGAAGACCATGACGGCTCTTCTGGCTTGGCTTTTTTCCAAAGCACGAAATCAAGTGGATCTTGCTTATCTTGTGCAACTTCAACACGTGAACCAGCCTGTAGCATGGTTAGGTCTTGTTGTGATAAAGCACCGTATTGCTCAAAAGTTGATACGTCAAACAATACATCACCATCTGCAGCAACATACGCATGGCCTTTGGCAATTAGACGCTCAACCATCGCGATGATTTCATCCATATGGTTTGTTACTGTAGGCTCAACATCTGGACGCAGCATATTTAAGCTGTCGAAATCTTCATGCATGGCTTTAGTCATACGAGTCGTTAAGTCATTAATTGACTCACCATTTTCGTTAGCACGCTTAATGATTTTGTCATCAACATCTGTGATGTTACGAACATATTTTAAATCGTAACCGATGTGGCGTAGGTAACGCACAATCACGTCAAAACCAACGAAAGTACGAGCATGACCGATGTGACAGTAATCATAAATGGTGATACCACACACGTACATGTCGATTTTGCCATCAACAAGGGGTTTAAACTGCTCTTTTTGTCGCGTAAGTGTGTTGTAAATTTGTACCATTTATAAAATATCCTTAACGGTGTTTCGAGATTCTCTATGGTAACACTTGCAAAGCCGCTGCTCTAGCGCTTTATCAATTGAATAAGCAGTTTGTTAATCGTTTTAAACAAGCTCTTTGTTAATCAAACACAACTACTATAAAATAGCCCCATTATTAAACCTGATATAGGAAACCTCATGGTTGTACTACACACAAACTTTGGTGACATCACTATCAAGATGCACGAAAGCGATGCACCAAACACAGTTAAAAACTTCTTAGAGTATGCCAGCGCTGGCTTTTACAACGGTACTATCTTCCACCGTGTAATCGATGGTTTTATGGTACAAGGCGGTGGTTTTGAGCCGGGTATGGTTCAAAAAGAAGTAAACAACCCTATCGAAAATGAAGCAAACAACGGCCTTGCAAATAAAGTGGGCACATTAGCAATGGCACGTACGCCGGATCCACATTCAGCGACTGCGCAGTTCTTCATTAACGTTAACGACAATGACTTCTTAAACTTCAGCAGTGAAACATCACAAGGCTGGGGCTACTGCGTGTTCGCAGAAGTTGTTGAAGGTATGGACGTGGTAAACAAAATCAAAGGTGTTGCTACTGGCAGCGCTGGTTTCCACCAAGACGTACCTCTTGAAGATGTCATCATCGAAAAAGTAACGGTTAGCTAATTTAATCGTTTAGTCTTTTTAAGCGGGCCTGTTGCCCGCTTTTTTGCGAGTAACCATGAAACAAAGTTATTTTATTGCCGACCTCCATTTAACAGAAAACCGCCCAGACATCACCGCGGCATTTTTTGATTTTCTTGATAACAAGATTATTAATGATGACGTTGATGCGCTGTATATTTTGGGTGATTTTTTTGAAGTATGGGTCGGTGATGACTATCAAACTGACCTTTCAAAGAGTGTTGCCGCACGTTTAAGCCAAGTCAGTGAAAGTGGTACTGAGGTGTTTTTTATCCATGGTAATCGCGATTTCATTATGCGAGAAGACTATGCAAAAAGCGCGAGTATGACGTTATTGCCTGAGCAAGTTGTTATTGATTTATACGGTACTCCAACCGTTATCTTGCACGGTGATGAAATGTGCACTCAAGATATTGAATATCAGAAGTTTCGTAAAAAAAGCCGTGGTTGGTGGTGGCCAAAATTAATGCTTGCTATGCCGCTTTGGTATCGTAAGAAAATTGCCCGCAACGCCCGCGAAAAATCAAAACAAAGCCAAGCTGGCAAAGCGTTAGAGATTTTAGATGTAACTGAAGATGCAGTACTAGCCATGTTTGAAAAGCATCAGGTTGCTAATATGATCCACGGTCATACCCACCGCCCCAATGTGCATCACTATAATATAAATGGTAAAACGCTAACCCGCACTGTACTGGGTGACTGGTATGAACAAGGTTCATACTTAAGAGCTACTCCTGAAAAACAAAAACTAGTCCATACGCCCTTTAAATAAGCGTATTTTTAACTATGCTGTAAACAGTAATGTTAAATACCTTCTCTGTTTATGAACCGATTAAGCCTTTTCTGTTGCTGTTTACTGTTCAGCTTTTCAGTCCACTGCCAAACTTGGCAATTGGTCACTGAACCATTCCCACCCTATTTTATTGGTGAACAACACAAGCCTGGCTGGCTTCATGAAGTGATCATCGCAGCACTGAAAACACAAAATCAAAAAGCCTCTATAGAATATACTCAATGGGCTCGAGCATTAAAACTGGCAAAACGACATAGACGTGTGGCAGTACTCGGAGCTTATTATACTGAGTTAAGAACGCGAAGCTTTATTTATTCACAACCTCTTGCGACAGCTCACACAGTACTTTTTAAACGCGCAGGCAGCGAGATAACTTTTACTGGCTCACTATATTCACTAAAACCCTATACGATTAGTAAAGGAGAAGACTATGCAGTTAGCCCAGAGTTTGAACAACACCCAGAGCTTACTGTAACAACCACTGATAGCTTAATTGATAGCTTATTACTACTAAAACATGGCCGCGTTGATTTAGTTGCAGGCACAAAAGAAGTCGCTTTGTATTGGCTCAGCAACAGCGAGCGGTTACAACAAGCAAAGCAAGTAGAAGTTGAATATATTACCCCGACTTTAGCTACGCAAAATTTACACGTGATCAGCGACAAACATCATCCCCAAGCAAAGCAATTTCAACGTAGCTTACATTTAGGTCTAAAAGCGATTGTTGCTTCAGGTGAACTAGAAGAAATTCTTCAAAGCTATGAGTTTACTGACGAGCAAACTCGTCAATTAACTCAATTATTAAGCAGAAACCTGCGCTAGTTGCGGTAATAAGAATTCAAATTTTAAGGAACTGAGCTTACTTGTAATACATAGGTACTCAAAAAAGCTTACCTAAGCTGGCACACCACTATGAAATTTAAAGTCTTCGTCAGGAGTTGATATAAGCTCAGCTTCAAGCTGACCAAAAAATTCAACACGCTCAGTGATATCAAACTCACTGATTTCTTGTGCAAGAGATAAATAGTCTTGGTAATGACGCGCTTCAGAGCGCAGTAGTGAAATATAAAAGTCACCTAAGCGCTTATCAACATGCGGGGCTAATTTAGCAAAACGCTCGCATGAGCGGGCTTCGATGTAAGCACCGATAATTAATTTATCTACCAAAGCATCAGGCTCGTAAGTTTTTACATGGCGCAGCATTCCTTTGGCATAACGACATGGGGTAATGCTTTTATATTCAATGCCGTATTCATCCATGATCTCAAGCACTTGATAAAAGTGATGGAGCTCTTCTTTAATAAGCATCACCATTTTATCGATAAGGTCTTGCCCATAAGGTGAGTTAGATTTTGGGATCATTGATTTAGTCAACTTGTTTTTATCTGCAAGCTCTCGCCAATCACCTTCACGCTTATAAACAAGCGTTTCAAAGGGTTTTAACCACTCAAGCAACGCATCACTACTTTCTTTATCAACTGCATACTTACGAATTAAAAACATCGCAGACTGAGCTGCTTTTAATTCACAAATTAGGTGATCAATTAAAACCACATCTAAGTTTTCTTTTTTGGTTGCCGCAGCAATCCACTCATCAGGCGTTTCGCACTTTAAAAAAGAATGAATGGGCGCTAATAAATCAGAATAAGGCACTGAATAACTTCTCATCAAAAATCTTAATTCGATTTTATCACATAAATTAGCCCGCATTCCATGACCCACATCAGTGCAAAGTAATTTTCTATATGCACTAAAGAGTTACATTTAATCGGCTATATCGATTATTTCAGCTTCTTGACAAGATTTAATTACTGAACCATAACTTAATCAAAGCTGTACAAAAATAAAGCAGCTCATATTCCTTTTTTACAGGGGCAATAATTATGATTCTAAACCACTTATGGGGCTTATACGCTCACCCACTCGAAGAATGGCAGACAATTGATAACCGTCACGAAAGCTTGCGCTATAGCTTATCGCACATTTTATTAATTGCTTGTATCCCTTCACTCATGGGCTACTATTCATCAGTTTATTTGGGCTGGAGTATTGGCGCAGGTGAAGCAGTATATCTAACCCATGATAGTGCATTACTTATCGCGGTTGCGATGTACTTTGCACTAATTGCGGGCGTGTTTGCACTTGCATACTTAGCTCATTGGATGGCAGTGACCTTTGGTGCAAAACCCACCTTTACACAAACCCTAGAACTTGCTGCGTATACAGCCACGCCAGTATTTATGTCTTCATTTGCGGCATTCTTACCTGAGCTATGGTTTGTGGTGTGTGTAGGTCTTGTAGCACTGGCCTACTCAGTTTACTTGCTCTATACAGGAGTGCCAATTTTAATGCATATTCCTGAAGAGCGAGGTTTTATCTATGCCAGTTCAGTAGTCACCTGTGGGCTGATCTTACTGGTAATTATTTTGGCTGCCACAGCTATTTTATGGACTAACGGAATTGTCCACCCTATGTTTACTTAAGTTCATTGTTATTTTCCTTTCTTTCCATAAACAAAAAAGGAGCTGTAAAGCTCCTTTTTTATACCAGTCAAATCAAGGCTGATTAATCAGCGCTGTTTTCTTCTTGGTTATGTAACTCTAAACTTGCTGACATCGCATTTTCACGAGTTGATTTCGCTGAATCATTACGTAAACGGTCAATGTGGTTTAGGTAATCTTGGTCGATATCACCTGTGATGTATTGACCATCAAATACTGATGTTTCAAAACGGGTGATTTCTGGGTTTTCTTGGCTTACTGCTGAGATTAAATCATCTAGCGATTGATAGATAAGACCATCTGCACCAATACTGGCGTTGATATCTTCAACTTCACGGCCATGAGCAATTAGCTCAGCTGCCGATGGCATGTCAATACCGTAAACGTTCGGGAAACGAATCTCTGGCGCTGCTGATGCGAAGTAAACGTTCTTGGCACCTGACTCTCGGGCCATTTCAACGATTTGCGCTGACGTTGTACCACGAACAATTGAGTCATCAACAAGTAATACGTTTTTACCTTTGAACTCACGGTCAATGGCATTCAGTTTTTGACGAACTGACTTCTTACGCATTTCTTGGCCTGGCATGATAAACGTACGGCCAATGTAGCGGTTTTTAACAAAACCTTGGCGGTATGGCAGGTTAAGGGCTGATGCAATCTCAAGTGCTACGTCACATGATGTTTCTGGAATTGGAATAACCACGTCGATGTCTTTGTCAGCCCATTCACGTGCGATTTTCTCACCTAACTTAGTACCCATGTTTACACGTGTTGCATAAACAGACATACGGTCAATTGTTGAATCTGGGCGTGCAAAGTAAACAAACTCAAAGATACACGGCGAGTAAGTTGCTTTTTCAGCACACGCTTGTGAGAAAAGTTGACCATCTTCAGTTACGTAAATTGCTTCACCTGGTGCAACGTCACGAACAAACTCAAAGCCATCTGTTTTTAAAGCAACGCTTTCTGATGCAAACATGTACTCAGTACCATTTGCAGTTTCACGCTTACCAAATACTAATGGGCGAATACCGTTCGGATCACGAAACGCAACAATACCGTGACCGATGATCATTGCAATCGTTGCATAACCACCGGTTACTTTATTATTCACTTCAGTAATCGCAGTGAAGATATCTTCAGCATCAAGTTTTAGCTTATTAGATTTGCTTAACTCATGTGCCACGATGTTAAGTAAAATTTCAGAGTCAGATGTTGTATTAACATGACGGCGAGCTTCTGAAAATAATTGCTGCTTTAATGCTTCTGCGTTCGTTAAGTTACCATTGTGCGCAAGTGCGATACCAAATGGCGAGTTAACATAGAAAGGTTGCGCTTCAGACGAGCTAGAAGAACCAGCTGTCGGGTAGCGAACATGGCCAATACCAATTGTACCTTGCAGACGTTTCATATGACGGGTATGAAAAACATCTTTTACAAGGCCATTGGCTTTACGTAAGCTAAACGTGTTGTTTTCAATGGTAATGATGCCAGCTGCATCTTGACCGCGGTGTTGCAAAACAGTTAAGCCGTCATATAACGCCTGATTAACAGGAGAAGTTCCGACTATGCCAACGATACCACACATTAAATTTATCCTCGCCGATTAACGGTTTACAGAATTTAAAAAGCTCGAGTTGTTTTCGAGGTACGAGAAGAACCACTCAACAACAAAGCCAAATTCTGGAATCAAAATAGAGTTGCCCCACCAATGCGTATTAGGTGCACCGGTAAAAGCATCAAGAAAGAAGAGTAACGCGCTTACGACCAACACGCCACGAAGAGCACCAAACACTATGCCGAAAACACGGTCTGTGCCAGATAAACCAGTACGTTGTACAAGTTCACCTAAAATATAGTTTAGTAACCCACCCAACAGGAGTGTCGCAAAGAATAATATGGCTATTGCGGCTGCATTTCTTAAAAGGGGTTCTGAAATACTTGTTAGGAAGGATGCTAAATATTGGTAAAACAAACTAGAGATGATAAATGCGCCAGCCCATACAGCTAATGACATTGCTTCTTTTACAAAGCCACGTATTAAGCCGATGATAGTGGATAGTGCAATAATGCCAAGTATGGCGTAATCAACCCAGATCATAAGAACCAACTAGTCGTTAATTTGGGGCGCATTCTATAAGAGGTATACTCAAAATGCCAGATCATTTTGTAATTTCAAACTGAGTAACTTTGCCGTTTAACTTGGTTAACTGCTTTAACTCAGTAAGCTTACTTTCTAACTCTTTCTTGCTAAGTGAAGGACCTACAAAGACTTTTGTCAGTGTGCCGTTCGGGGTTTTGATTGGACGCGTAAAGGTTTTGAAACCATTCGCTTTTAATTTTTCTTGCAGTGATTTCACATTAGGTGCGTGAGAAAAACTACCCAGTTGAATAACATAAGCCATTTGTGTGAGGTTTTCTTCTGGCTTACGGGTTGGCTCAGGGGTTTTAGCGACTGGCTTGGCAGGCTCTTGCACTGCAACTTTTGGCTCAGCTTTGTTAATTACCGGCTCATCGATAGAAGCTTCAACCATTTGCGGCGCAGTATCAATTTGCTGGGTTTCATTTGCGACAAGATCAGCGTCGTTTGCTTGCGTATCTTCAACCGGAATTTGCGAAGGTTGCTCGGCAGAGGCGACTTTATTATCAATCACCTCTTGCAAGTCTATCGTAGTGAACTCAGGGCGTTCAGGAATGGCTTTAAAGCCTTCTTTATAATGAACCTTCTCACCATCCAAAATGTTTGGAATGAAGACAATAGCCGCCACAACCACAATCGTGGTGCCTACTAAGCGATTAATAAACCCTGCGTTCACCGATTTCCTCTCTATTTTTTAAAGTAATTGATGGCTGCAGCCACAGTTATAAACGAGCCGAACACAATCACTAACGTGTTTTCATCAACATTTGGTAATAACGTATCTAGCGCAGTTTCAACACTCTCATAGTGCGTACTAGGCGCTGTTGATGTGGTTTCGGCTAGTGCTTTAGCAAGATTCTCAACTTTGTCGCCACGGAAACAATCTAAGCTTGCTAACGACCACTGGTCAACAACATTTGCCACGGCTGACATAGCAGCCACCTTATCTTTATCTGCAAGCATAGCGACTAATGCATGAATTTTAAACCCTTGATCTTTATACACGCTTAATTTGCGTGCCAAATATCGAGCTGACTCAGGGTTATGCGCAACATCGGTAAAAATAAGCGGCTGCTCACTTAACTGCTGAAAGCGCCCTTCTACAGTCAGATTCGCTAAGCAATCACGCACTTGTTGCTCGCTTGGTAGTAGCTCAAGCTTTGCAAGTAAGGTCAACGCGGTTGCTGCATTTTGACATGGGATAGCAGGCTTAGCTAAGCGCCAATCGTTACCTTGGTACCGCCAGTTAAAGCCTTCACTGCCTTCTGTGAATATGAAGTCACGGCCTGATAACACCATATCAGCGTTAATTTCATTACCATAATCAGTCACTGTATGCGGAATCGCTAAATCGCCAACAATAGCCGGTGTATTGGTACGGAAAATACCGGCTTTATCGTAACCAACAAGTTCTCGAGTATCGCCTAGGTATTCTTTATGGTCTAAATCTATGGTGGTGATCACACAAGCATGTGGGTTCACTATATTAGTCGCATCAAAACGGCCACCCAGCCCCACTTCTAGCAGCACATAATCAACGGCGTGACGTTTGAAAATAGCCAGTGCGCCTAAAGTACCGTACTCAAAATAAGTAAGCTGCGTGTCACCACGGCCTTTTTCAAGCATATCGAAAGCATCAACGTGGAATTGATCGTCAAGCTCTTGGCCATTAATACGTACGCGCTCGTTATAACGAATAAGATGCGGCGAAGCATAAGTACCCACACTGTAACCCTGTGCAAGTAATAAACTTTCTAGGCAACGGGCTGTAGTCCCTTTACCGTTGGTGCCTGCAATGAGGATTATTTTGCTTGATGTATCGAGTAAGCCGACTTGGTTTGCCACGCGTTCTACGCGCTCTAAACCCATTTCGATATTAGCAGGATGGACACTTTCTAAATAACAAAGCCAATCATCAAGGCTTGATGATTGGCTAGGAAGGATTTCTGTCATAGCGTTTAATCAGTTAAGCTGAAATTTACGCTACTCTATGCTCTTGTTCAGTAGAAGGCAAGTTCATAAATTTCGCTAAGATACGTGCAAGGGTGTCACGCATTTCACGACGGTCTACAATCATGTCGATTGCACCATGCTCTAGCAAGAATTCACTGCGTTGGAAACCTTCAGGAAGCGTTTCACGTACTGTTTGCTCAATTACGCGAGGACCCGCAAAACCGATAAGCGCTTTAGGTTCAGCAACGTTTACATCACCAAGCATTGCCAGTGATGCAGATACACCACCCATTGTTGGATCAGTTAATACTGAAATAAACGGTAAGCCTTTTTCGCTCATTTTTGCAAGTGCAGCACTTGTTTTAGCCATTTGCATTAACGACATAAGTGCTTCTTGCATACGTGCGCCGCCTGATGCAGAGAAACAAATAAGTGGCATGTTGTGCTCTAAGCATTGATCTACAGCTTCAACAAAACGAGCACCTACTACTGACGCCATTGAACCACCCATAAACGAGAACTCAAAAGCAACAGCAGCAACAGGAATACCTTTTAGGCGGCCTTTCATTGCTACAAGTGCGTCTTTTTCGCCGCTTGCTTTTTGTGCTTGGGTAATACGGTCAGAATATTTTTTAGAATCTTTAAACTTTAATACGTCTTTTGGTTCGTGCTCTGCACCAATTTCTTGGCGATCAGCATCATCTAAAAAGTTTTCAAGACGTTTACGGCCACTTAAACGCATGTGGTGATCACACTTAGGACACACGTTGAGTGCTTTTTCTAATTCTGCTTTATATAAAATTGAATCACAGTCTGTACACTTAGCCCAAACCCCTTCTGGGATTTCTTTACGACCTGATGATTTAGTCGTTTTAGGTAAGATTTTTTCTAACCAACTCATTTGCAACTCTCTTAATGCTGTTCTGTGTCGCAGTCTGTTTAATTGGAAACACTCGCTTGTGTTTCTGATAACAAATAAACAGACAGATTTTTTCAATTAAAACATGAATTACCCGCAGACGATATAAAAAACTGGTCTTAGTAGTAGTCCACTAAAGTCTAACCGTCTGAATCAGGTAAAAACAAAGGCCCTAATGGTGTTTTAGGAATGCCAAAATGTTCAGGGTAATCCACGTCAACTAAGTAAAGGCCAGCGGCTTTTGCTGTTGCACTTGCCTTAGCGCGCTCTTTTAAATCAAGTAATTCTTTTAACCACACAGGTTCATGCTTATGTAAACCTATGTCCATCAAACACCCGGTAATGTTTCGTACCATGTGATGTAAAAACGCATTGGCTTTGATATCAATGATCACATAATCACCTTGGCGTTTTACTGATAAATGGTGAATAGTACGATTTGCTGTATTTGCTTGGCAGTGTAGTGCTCTAAACGAAGTAAAGTCATGCTCACCTATTAAATACTGACAGGCTTCTTGCATTTTAGTTTCGTCTAATGGGTGATGAAAATGGGTCACCCCTTCACTCATGATAGCGCCGCGATAGGTGTAATTATAAATCACATAGCGATAACGACGCGCTGTGGCACTAAAACGAGCGTGAAAGTCTTCGCTTACAGGCTTGGCAAAGCGAATAGCAATATCTTTTGGCAGTAAGGTATTCATACCCATCGTAAACGCGACCATTTCACGCTCAGCGTGAGTATCAAAATGGATCACCTGCCCAGTGCCATGTACACCCGCATCGGTGCGGCCTGCACAAACAATTTCGACTGGATGATTACAAATACGCGACAACGCCGTTTCTACTTCTTGTTGTACGCTATTGACGTGTGATTGACGTTGCCAACCACTGTAACGCGCGCCGTTGTACTCTACTCCAAGTGCTACTCGCATAATGCTCTATTTACCTACTGTACTAAATGACGGGGCATTTTATGCGATCTACGAGCGCAATAAAAGCCACTGTCGTAGATCACATTGTTCTGGTTACTCAGATATCACACCAACTCGCTTAACTATTGTTGCGAGCTAGTATTAATCTTCTTCGATGTTATCGAGGCCCTTGGTGCCATCTTTAGCACGAAGCTTATGGTGGATGGCTGATTTGATCAGCATATAGCCGCTAATAGGTGCGGTGATCAGTAAGAAAATTGAAATCAAAATTTCTTTCACACTGATGCCATCGTGGGTGTAGCTAAAATACACCATGGCAGCAATTAGCAGTGATGCCATGCCAAGCGTTGTCGCTTTAGTTGGACCGTGCAAACGCATAAAAAAGTCAGGCATTTTCACAAGTCCGATTGAACCTATAAGAATAAAGCAACCACCAATTAATAATAAGATTGATACAATCCATTCACTCATCATTTGCTACCTTATTCAATAATATCGCCGCGCAGCAGGTATTTACATACCGCTACAGTGCTCACAAAGCCAAGCATGGCGATTAATAATGCGGCTTCAAAATATAAATCGGTGCCCATGCTCATGCCATACAGAATAATTAAAGCAATGGTATTTATGAACATAGTATCTAAAGCCAATATACGATCAGGTACTGACGGCCCAACAATTAAGCGCCATAGGTTTAACAATAAAGATATGGCTATCATTGCAAAAACAATTAGAAAAACGGTATCTAGCATCGAAAAATCTCCTTAAGCGGTGCTTCGTAGCGCTGCTTAATAGTATTAATTAACGCTTGTTCATCAGCTAAATCGAGTACATGAATCAATAAGTAGCGCTGCTGAATTTCTTCGCCCTCTTCGAGTGATTCAGGAATAGGATAAACCTCTGCGCTCACTGTACCTGGTGTTAAAGATACTGTGCTGGCCAAAATAGTGATTGGCATTTCATGGCTTAAATCCAACGGTACTTTGATAAAACCTGGGCGTAACTTTTTCGTTGGCCCAAGGATCAACAGGGCTACTTGTAAGTTAGCAGTCACAATATCGTACAGCACTAACAATAAGTGCCTAAACGCAAGACCTGGCCTAACAATAAGCGGCTGAGGATCACGAAATGGGAATGTGATCCACGGAATAGTAATGGCAAAAAATGCAGCTAAAAACAGGTGTCCTGGCGACACACTGTTATTTAACAACAGCCATACAATGAATAATAAAACACTGCGAAATGGTGTTGGCAACCAACGAAAGCGAGCTTCTAAACGCATTATTGGCCTCCTTGTAATACAGCGTTGATGCTAGTGTTGATATCAAACAACTGCTCTGATGTTGCTAACATATAGTCTGAAATCGGTCCTGCAAACACAACCATTAAAGGTGAACACGCAAGTAATGCAACTACAGATATCACTTTAACAGGATGTGCTTTAGTGCCTTCAATTGCTTCACTGTCTTTATGGGTGTGATCCCAAAATAAGCTAGTACCAGCTCGTGAAACCGCCACTAATAACGCTAAACTAGACACTAGATAGATTGGCCAAAACAACATGGCTTTTTCGCTATCTAGCGTGCTCTTTAAAATCCATACCTTGCCTACAAAGCCAGATAACGGTGGCATACCAACAACAGCAAGCGCAGCCACGACAAAACAAGTACCAAGTAAATATGGCTGTGCAACGGCGCGCCCTGCGACTAACCGGTCAGCAACTTTACCGCGCTGTTGAGCAATTAAATCAGCAATTAAGAATAGTGCTGCGCAAATAATGGTTGAATGCACTAAGTAGTATAGTAATGCCGCGGTTGCAGCAACATTTTGAATCGCAACCAGTGCCACTAAAGTACCGACAGATACAACCACCAGATTCGCAATAAGCTTTCTAAAATCTTGACTCGCTAATACACCAATACCACCCATTACAATGGTCGCTAGTGCTAAGCCCCATAACCAAGGCTGTGCCATATGAGCAAGCTCACCAGCATTATCACCAAATATTACGGTATACACGCGCAACATGGCATACACACCGACCTTGGTCATAATCGCGAATAATGCAGCAACTAATGGCATTGCACTGGCGTAGGTATTCGGTAGCCATAAATGTAACGGTAATAACGCGCCTTTTAACGCAAATACCACAATTAACAGCAAGCCACCAATTTTAGCAAGGTAAACATCATCACCCGTCAGCTGTGGTACTTTTTGCGCTAAATCAGCAATGTTCAATGTGCCTAGCACACCATAAAGTACACCCAGCGCAATTAAGAATACGCTTGAACCAATCAGGTTTAAAATGACGTACTGCAGTGCAGCTCGGGTACTATGTTTATTGCCGGCATGCATCAATAATGAATACGAAGCAATCAACAGCACTTCAAAAAATACGAACAGGTTAAATACATCGCCCGTTAAAAAGGCGCCATTTACACCTAACACTAAAAAGTGCACTAACGGATGGAAAAAGCTCCCTTTTTTATCATCGCCAGCACAGCTGTAAAGCACTACGACCGCACCAAGGAAACTGGTAAGTAGCACTAGTAGCGTTGCTAGCCTATCGGCAACCAGCACAATACCAAATGGTGCAGACCAATCACCAATTGCGTAAACAAGCGGGGCGGTACTATTAACGTGGAATAATAAATAAGCACTTACCAAGAGTGTGACAATCGACAATAAAACCGACGAAACACGGCGGATATGTAAGTTTTTACCACATGGCGGCATGAGTAAAATAACCCCTGCCAACATCGGAATTAAAATCGGTAAAGAAGCTAAATGCTGAATCATTTTTGCTCCTTCGATGACTTAACAAGATGGCCATCAACATGGTCATTACCCAAGTCAGCACGACCACGAATCGCTAAAATAACCACAAAAGCGGTCATCGCAAAGCCAATTACAATGGCGGTTAAAACCAGCGCTTGAGGGAGTGGATCGGCATACTCACTACCTGTACCAAGTACAGCGGCTTTGTTAATAGTTAAGCGACCTGAAGAGAATAAAAACAGGTTAACTGCATACGACAACATAGTCAGGCCGAGTACCACCGGGAAGGTACGAGCCCGCAATATTAAGTAAATTCCGCATGCAACCAGCACGCCGACGCATGATGCGTACAATACTTCCATTAAATATTTACCTCTTGCTTGGGTGTATCAGCAGTTAATTTACCTAAACTTGCTAAAATCATCAGCGTTGCACCTACAACAGTTAAATACACACCTAAATCAAATACGATAGCACTAGCAAGTTCTGTCTTGCCGACTAGCGGAATATCAAAATAATCAAACCAGGTTGTTAGGAATGGACGTTCAAAGAACCAACTTCCAATACCTGTAAACAATGCAATAGCAATACCTGACGCAATAATCTTACGATAATTTACGTCAAATCTGTCTGCAATCCAGTGCGAACCATTAGCCATATATTGCAAAATAAATGCAATCGCGGTAACCAGTCCTGCAATAAAGCCACCACCTGGTAGGTTATGACCACGTAAGAAAATATACGCAGACACAAGTAATGCTAGTGGTAACAAACTTTGTGAAATGCTCGACAGTAGAATTGGGTAACGCTCTCTTGCCCATGGGCGCCCTTCACTATCACTTGCTGGCATAAACAGCGGCAAGTTAATAAGAAGCTTATAAATACCTAACGCAGCAATACCCAATACGGTAATCTCACCTAGGGTATCAAAACCCCTGAAGTCAACGAGGATAACGTTTACAACGTTTGTACCACCACCGCCAGTTTTTGCATTAGCAACAAAGAAGTCAGAAATTGACTCAAGTGGTCTTGTCAGCAGTGCATAACAAATACTAGCCACGACCACACCAATTGCCGATGAAATACCTAAATCACGCAGAATACGCAGTGAGCTTGATTCTTTCGGAGTACGCTGCGGTAAAAAGAACAGTGCAAGCATCAGTAGCATTACGGTGACAACTTCAACGGTTAACTGAGTCAGCGCTAAATCTGGCGCAGAGAATCGAGTAAATGCAACAGACACCATCAGGCCTACGATTGAAATCATAATCAAAGATATCATTCGTGAGCGGTGCCAAATAACCGTTGCCAGCGCACCAATTATTAGTAAGCCAGCACCAATAGCATTATGGAAATCGATTGGCGTTAACTCACTTGCTCCTGCTAACTGGCGCATTTCAAATAAAGGCCAGCCCGCACACATAAGCACCACCGCAATCATTACAAAGGCATAGCGCTGTAACGAGCCATTTTCGATTCGTTTAATCTTTTCTTGTGACCACTTAATTAAGCTATATAAGCCACGCTCAAAGCCTTTCTTAGCATTCAAAGTTGGCAATGAAGCTTGGAAGTGGAACAGGTGCTTACGCTGCACATAAATCATCACGCCCACGCTTGTAGCAATAAAGCTCATTAACAGTGGTAAGTTAAAGCCATGCCATACTGATAGCTTATAATCAGGGGCTGCATCACCAAGCACAGCATAAGACGCCGCAGCTAAAATATCGCTTACTGCAAAGTGTGGGAACATACCAACGAGTAAACATAGCACAACCAAAATTTCGATTGGTACACGCATATAGCGCGGTGGCTCATGAGGCTGTTTTGGCAAATCGATTGGGTCGCCATTGAAAAACACGTCATGAATAAAGCGTGCTGAATACGCGACAGAGAGTGCACCAGCAATCGTCGCTAACACTGGTATTAACCACGACATAGAGCCAAGCACTTGCTGGTGTAGTGTTTCGGCAAAGAACATTTCTTTCGACAAGAAACCATTTAACAGTGGCACGCCCGCCATGGCTGCCGCTGCTACCATAGCAAGTGTGGCGGTATACGGCATAAATCGCCACATACCATTAAGTTTACGCATATCACGGGTGCCAGTTTCATGGTCAATGATACCCGTTGCCATAAATAACGACGCTTTAAAGGTTGCGTGGTTAATGATGTGGAAGATAGCAGCCACTGTAGCAAGCTCAGTGTCTAAACCTAAGAGTAATGTAATTAAACCGAGATGGCTGATTGTTGAATAAGCCAGCAAGCCTTTTAAATCATGCTTAAATAACGCGATGTAAGCGCCAACCAATAAAGTCGCCAGACCCGTCATTGCCACTAAGATAAACCAAGTATCTGTGCCTGATAGCGCTGGATAAAAACGCGCTAATAAAAAGATACCTGCTTTAACCATGGTTGCAGAGTGCAAGTAGGCACTGACTGGTGTCGGTGCCGCCATCGCATGGGGTAACCAAAAATGAAATGGAAATTGTGCAGATTTAGTAAATGCACCCAAAAGCACTAATACCAGCGCAGCTTCATAAAGTGCATGAGATTGAATAAGTGCTTTGCTTGCTAAGATAACATCAAGATTATAGCTACCAACAATATCACCAATCAGTAATAAACCTGCTAGTAACGCAAGACCACCGGCACCGGTAATAGCAAGTGCCATGCGTGCGCCTTTGCGAGCTTCTGACTTATGCCACCAATAGCTAATCAATAAGAACGAGCTAATACTGGTGAGCTCCCAGAAAAACCACAGCTGGATCACATTATTCGACATCACGATGCCGACCATTGCGGTCATAAATAGCATTAAATAGCAGTATAGCTTTGGCATTGAGTCGCTACTACTCAAGTAATAACGCGCATAAAAAATCACCAGGGTACCGATACCCAAGATCATATATAGAAAGAGTAAAGTTAAACCATCAAGTCGAAACGAGACTTGCATGTTTAAAAGAGGGATCCACTCAGCAGTGTAGCGAATTGTTTCGCCAGAAAAGACTGCAGGGGTATACGAAAATACAATTCCAAGGGCAATCAAAGGCGCTAACATGGTCAAAGCAGTGCTTTGGTTACGTGTTAGTTTTGAAGTGCAGGATGAAATAACACTGCCGATTAAGGATAACAGGGGTATCCAGAGCAAAGTCATAATTAGGAGCCTTTTAGTGTCATAAGAATATCAATACCGCTCTAGTTTTAATTAGTTGCGTACTGTTCATTTGGATGGTTAAAAGTTGGCTTAAAAAAAGCTTACAATGCGTATAGTTATACTGATCAGGTGCTATTTTGTCTATAGGAGACACACCTATTCGCACAACATTTAACCACTTTGCATACTAAAATAGCAATAAATAGACGATTAGTCAGAAAATTTATGCTCTTTGGAAGCTGTTGTAAACACTGGCTTTAAGCCTAAAAAGGCAAAATATTCAGAAAACCGAATCGGCTTTGTTAAGGGCTGGTTAATTTGTTTTTGCCAAAGCTCTCGGTATTGCTCAGACAGGCTCATAGTTTGGTATTGCATTATTGACCAATTAGGGCTTGGTTTATAGGCTTTTTTGTTGCCACAAGCGATACTTTTTTGCCACCCTTTTGGCGGAGAAACCTCATTTGCAATAAATAGATTTGGCGCAACTAGCCCCTGTTGATTACACAGCCACTGTTGTTTTTGCTCTGCTAAAACATATTCATCTTCAAAACCATTAAAATGCATTAGCTCATGTAGAAATACCGCGTAGGATTGCGATGAATTAATATGCATAATCCCGCCAAGCACATTAGCAGCCCCTTGCTTTGACATCATCACAATAAAGTCAAAACCTTCAGGCCATGAATACTCAGCCGCATTTTGCCAGTTACATTCAAGCGCCCCATCGTTGCCATCACAGCTAAACTTATCGGCAACATAAACAACCTCAGTAAAACAAAAGCTGCCTTTTGCAGGCTCAGGCGCTTTACTGTATTGCTGCTTATACTGCTTTAAAGTATCAATGCCTTTGTAATGATCTGTCATCATTAAAACATTAAATTGGCACTGACTGCTTGCCTGTACACTTGATGTTGATAAGGCTAATTGCTGTTGCTGTGCATAAGCTGGGTCAATTTGAGCTGGCGGCATTTGTTGCTGCAACAGCCAAGCTTGCTTGGCATCTCCGTCAGGTAACTTGCCAGCTTTACCTAGGTAACTTATATCGAGCCACTGGTTTGCTCTAACTAGCTGCTCCGCTAAGGTTTGTTGCTGCGCTGAAGTGAATGTAGCAAAGTAAGGCTGCCACCATAATTTTGCTGCGTTGTAATCTAGTTGCTGCAAAAATCTGAGCGCAAGCTGATACGCCGCATTACTATCATTTAGCTTTGCTAACTGGCGAAGCTGTGAGTTGCGCAGCACTAAATGCTGCAAATTAATGGCGCTGGGCGCCAAGTGATAGATAGCCGTTGCTTGTGAAGGAGTGGTATTTGCGTAAAAAGCGTAAGCGGGAATAAAACGAGACACTGAGCTTGAAACAAAACCCAAGCTCAGCAATAGAATAACAGTAAAAAAAACCTTAGCTTGCGTTTTCACCAGCCATTAACTCAAGCTCTAAACGGGCATATTTGTATTCAACAAACTCATGCACATTGGTGGCAAGTGCAAGTCTAAAGTAATCGGCAGCAAGGTAGTTATCACCCGCCGCTTGATGCATCTTCGCTAGGTAGAAATAAGCTTCGCATAAGCGGTGCGCATACTCTTGCTCTGAAGTCACACCTTCAATAATGCCAGATAAAAACTCAAACTCACTAATGTCACCTAAATAAAGTGCCAATAGTTGGTAACCCCATTGCGACTCATCAACACCCTGCGAGTTAGCTTTTAAATCAACTAAGGCCTGCGCTTTATCAGCTTCTGATTGAGCTAAATAAAGCCATAGCACACGGTAAGGGTCGCTTGGCGAACGATTTAAAAACTGCTGTAAATCATCTTGTGCAAGTGATGGACGGTCACCATAGTAAAGGGCAATACCACGATTTAAATAGGCATACTCATGTTGCTCGTTAAGCTCAAGTGCCGAATCAAAAAACTCATAAGCTTGTTCATACTGCTGCATTAGTGTGTGATGAATGCCTAAGAAGTTATACACTTCTGCTAGGTCTGGTTTGAGCTTAACCGCACGGTTAAAGTCAATACGCGCTAAGGTCGACATACCTAAGCTGTCAAATAATACACCGCGATCGTAATAAAGTTTGGCTTGTTGCTCGGCACTTAAATCAGCACGGTTTAGTAATTCAGAATAGCGAGCAATCGTAATTTCGTTACGAAAATCAGGCGCTAATGGTGCGGTAAAAGGCACATTAACAATAGGGACTGACTCAGGTTGTGAAGTTGTTTGACATGCACTTAAAGAAAAAATAGCCACAGCGGTCAATGCTAAGTGTTTAAAAATCATTAAATTCCTTAATACCTGAATTCTCTGTAGACAAAGGCGAAGCGGATAGGTTTCATTAAAGCATAAAAAAAGGGGCTAAACAGCCCCTTTTTCTTATATCCAGCAAATAACTGGTTATTCAATCATCATTAAGCGTCTTTAGACTCTTCTGCTTTTTCTTCAGCAGCTGGTTCCATAGCTTCTTTGATGCTTAGACGTACACGACCTTGGCGATCTACTTCAAGAACTTTAACTTTAACTTCTTGGCCTTCACTTAAGTGGTCAGTTACGTTGTTAACACGCTCTGTGCTGATTTGTGAAATGTGCACTAGACCGTCTTTACCCGGAAGGATATTAACGAACGCACCAAAATCAACGATACGTACAACTTTACCAGTGTAGATAGTACCTACTTCTAGTTCAGCAGTTAATTGCTCGATACGCTTGATTGCATCGTTTGCGCTAATGCCGTCAGTGGCAGCGATCTTGATTGTACCGTCATCTTCGATTTCAATCGTTGTGCCCGTTTCTTCAGTAAGTTGACGGATAGTTGCGCCACCCTTACCGATAACTTCAGCAATTTTCTTCGCAGGGATTTGCATAGTGTAGATGCGTGGTGCGAATTGAGATAACTCTTCAGAAGGTGCTGCAATCGCTTCGTCCATAACACCTAAGATGTGTAGACGTGCTGCTTTCGCTTGTTTAAGGGCGATTTGCATGATTTCTTTAGTGATACCTTCGATCTTGATATCCATTTGTAGTGCAGTGATACCGTTTGAAGTACCTGCTACTTTAAAGTCCATGTCACCTAAGTGATCTTCATCACCTAAGATATCTGAAAGAACAACGAAATCGTCGCCTTCTTTAACTAGACCCATCGCGATACCAGCAACAGATGCTTTTATTGGTACACCTGCATTCATAAGTGCTAGTGATGTACCACATACTGATGCCATAGACGATGAACCGTTTGATTCAGTGATTTCTGAAACAACACGGATTGAGTATGGGAAGTCAGTAAGTGTAGGTAGTACCGCAGCGATACCACGCTTAGCTAGGTTACCGTGACCAATTTCACGACGCTTAGGAGAGCCTACAAAACCTGTTTCACCTACGCAGAACGGAGGGAAGTTGTAGTGAAGCATGAAGTGATGCTTGTTAGTACCTGTTAAGTCGTCGATTAACTGTGAATCACGCTCAGTACCAAGCGTTGCAGTTACAAGTGCTTGCGTCTCACCACGCGTGAAGATTGCAGAACCGTGAGTACGTGGTAAAACACCCGTCATTACGTCTAGTGCACGAACCATATCTGGTTCACGACCATCGATACGTTTCTCACCAGCGATGATACGGCCACGAACGATTTCTTTTTCTAAAGAACCGAATAGTTTACCAACTTCTTGCGTATCTAGCTCTTCGCCTTCAGCAAGTTCAGCTGTTAATGTAGCAACCACTTCTTCTTTCGCTGCACCTAGTGCTTCTTTACGCGCTACTTTGTCAGTGATGCGGTATGCTTCACCTACTTTATCAGCAGCAATTGCAGAGATTTTCTCAGCAAGTGTTACGTTTTTCTCTGGTGCAGTCCAATCCCAAGCTGGTTTACCCGCTTCAGCTTTGAACTCGTTGATTGCGTTGATGATAGCTTGAGATTGCTCATGACCATAAACAACCGCACCTAACATTACGTCTTCAGATAGTGTTTCAGCTTCTGATTCAACCATAAGTACTGCGTTATCAGTACCAGCAACAACTAGGTCTAATTGGCTTTCTTCAAGCTCAGCGAGTGTTGGGTTAAGTACGTATTCACCGTTGATGAAACCAACACGTGATGCACCGATAGGACCATTGAATGGGATACCAGAGATAGCAAGTGCTGCTGAAGTACCGATCATAGCAACCATGTCAGGTTGGATTTCTGGGTTAACAGAAACAACTGTCGCGATTACTTGTACTTCGTTTACGAAGCCGTCTGGGAAAAGTGGACGGATTGGACGGTCGATTAGACGAGCGATAAGTGTTTCGCCATCGTTAGGACGACCTTCACGCTTAAGGAAACCACCAGGGATACGACCCGCAGCGTACATACGCTCTTGGTAGTTAACTGTTAGTGGGAAGAAGTCTTGGCCTGGTTGTGCATCACGCTTACCAACAACAGTAACTAATACTGAAGTATCGCCAATGCTTGCTAGTACTGCGCCGTCAGCTTGACGAGCGATAGCACCTGTTTCTAGGGTCACAGTGTGTTGACCTAGTTGAAATTCTTTAATAATTGCTTGCACTTAAAAATGTCCTTTAAATGTAAAAGCAACTCAGAGCTATGCTCCGAATTGGTAAAAAATAGTCCATCAAAGTACCAATTACAGTACTTAATTGTGCTTATGAAAACACGATTAAGTACTACAATTGGCAATGATGTTTTTTAATATCTAAGCAGTATCCACTACCTAGGTGTGCGCTAGTATACCTTTCATGCGCGCACAAAAAAAGGGGCTAAATAGCCCCTTTTCTCGTAATCTAGTTCTTAGCGACGTAGGCCAAGCTCTTGGATTAACGCAGTGTAACGTGCAATGTCTTTACCTTTAAGGTAGTCAAGCAGTTTACGGCGTTGGCTTACTTTGCGAAGAAGACCACGACGTGAGTGGAAGTCGTGCTTGTGGCTAGCAAAGTGACCTTGAAGCTTGTTGATATCGAAAGTTAGAAGTGCAACTTGTACTTCAGGTGAACCAGTGTCGCCTTCAGCGCGTGCAAATTTAGCGATGATTTCAACTTTTTCTTGATTGCTTAGTGACATAGTAACTCCAAAAATTAATTTAAATTGTGTTTTAGCCGATCACTAATTCAGCCAAAACGATTGAGCGGGGCGTATTCTACCCAGCTTTGCTAATAACTACAAGGTAATCTTTACTCAGGCAGTTGATTTGATAAGCCACGCTTTGATTTTAAATGACCGTCTTTATGACGCTCACCAGTACCAATGAACACCCCATCAGCCATTACCTTTACCACACCATCTGGTACAGGCTTACCAATCACGACTGTTTGACCATGACTAAATGCTACGCCCTGCTCTTGGGTGATCTCAATCACAGGCAAATCAACCAAAGCAGTATCCATTGGCAATAGAAGCTCATCTAGGTAGCTTGAAGGCGCAACATCGTCTGCTTTTGCCTGCTGTAGCTTTTCTTCAAGTTGCTCAAGAGTGACCATTTTTTCACTTGGGTAATGGCCAACTGCACTGCGATGTAACATGATGACATGCGCACCACAGCCAAGCTTTTCACCTAAGTCGTCGACAATAGTACGAATATAAGTGCCTTTAGAGACGTGTGCCGTCATTTGTACTTCGTTATTAGCTTCATCAAACTCATCAAGCGTTAAACTAAATACATTAATTTTTCGACACTTACGCGGCACTTCGATACCTTCGCGAGCATATTTATACAAAGGCTGACCTTGGTATTTAAGCGCAGAGTACATCGAAGGATATTGATCCGACTCACCTAAAAAACTGGCAATTTGCTCAGCTAATTGTTCACGGGTGACCGATACGTCGCGCGTTTCAACCACTTCACCATCTGAATCAGAGGTCGTGGTTCGCTCACCAAGTTTGGCGCGTACAACATAGGTTTTGTCAGTATCAAGCAAGAACTGGGTAAACTTAGTCGCTTCACCAAAACAAATAGGCAGCATACCCGTCGCGAGCGGATCAAGCGCACCGGTGTGGCCTGCTTTTTGAGCAAAGTAAATTCCCTTTGCTTGCTGCAATGCTTTGTTTGATGAAATACCTTGCGGCTTATTAAGTAATAAGATGCCGTCAATAGCACGACCTTTACTGCGTCTAGCCATTAGTCTTTAGTGCCTTCTTCGCTGTCATCTTCGTCTACATGCTTGGCATTGTCTTCACGAATAACTGAGTCAACCAAGTTTGAAATACGCATACCTTCCATAAGCGAGTTATCGATCACAAAACGTAACTCAGGCATGATGCGCGCACGAATGCGTTTACCTAATAAAGAACGAATATAACCCGTTGCTTCATTTAAGATTTTAGCGCTTTGCTTGGCTTTATCTTCATCGTCAGTATTAAACACTGTGATAAATACTTTTGCGTAAGATAAATCGCGAGATACCTCAACCGCAGACACTGTCACCATGCCTAAGCGTGGATCTTTGATTTCGCGTTGAAGAATAACAGCAATCTCTTTTTGAATTTGCTGTGCAACACGATCAGTGCGAGAAAATTCTCTCATTTCATTTCACTCTAAAATAATAACTTATTGATGTTAAAGAATAAGTTAATTTAATTACGAATACACAAATGGGGGCTAGGCCCCCATTTAAAATAGTGACTTAAACGAAATTAAAGTGAACGTTGTACTTCAACCGTCTCGAATACCTCGATTTGGTCGCCAACTTTAACATCGTTGTAGTTCTTAACGCCGATACCACATTCCATACCGTTACGTACTTCTTGAACGTCATCTTTAAAGCGACGTAGTGACTCAAGTTCACCTTCATAGATAACCACGTTATCACGAAGTACACGGATAGGCGCGCTACGCTTAACGATACCTTCAGTAACCATACAACCTGCGATTGCACCAATCTTAGGTGACTTGAACACGTCACGAACTTCAGCAAGACCAATGATCTCTTGCTTGAATTCTGGTGCAAGCATACCTGACATCGCTTGTTTAACTTCTTCAATCAGGCTGTAGATTACGCTGTAGTAACGTAAGTCTAGGTTTTCTGACTCAATTACTTTACGAGCTGATGCATCAGCACGTACGTTAAAGCCAACAACGATTGCGTTTGACGCCGCTGCAAGCGTTGCATCAGTTTCAGTGATACCACCTACACCTGAACCAACAATTTTCACTTTAACTTCATCAGTAGAAAGCTTAGTTAATGAATCAGCAATTGCTTCAATTGAACCTTGTACGTCAGCTTTAAGAACGATGTTAACTTCTGATACATCGCCTTCAGCCATGTTCGTAAACATGTTTTCAAGCTTCGCTTTTTGTTGACGAGCAAGCTTCACTTCACGGAACTTACCTTGACGGTAAAGTGCTACTTCACGCGCTTTACGCTCATCTTTAACTACTGTTGCTTCATCACCAGCAGCAGGGATACCAGACAGACCTAAAATCTCAACTGGGATAGACGGACCCGCAGACTTGATGTCTTTACCGTTCTCATCTTTCATCGCACGAACACGGCCATATTCAAGACCACACAGTACGATATCACCTTGGTTAAGCGTACCAGACTGAACTAGGATTGATGCAACTGGACCACGGCCTTTATCAAGACGCGATTCAATTACAACACCTGCAGCCATACCTTCAGCTGGTGCAGTTAGCTCTAGGATTTCAGCTTGCATTAGTACCGCTTCAAGTAGGTCATCAATACCTAAACCTGTTTTTGCTGAGATATGAACGAATTGCGTGTCACCACCCCACTCTTCTGGGATAACGTCTAATTGTGCTAGTTCGTTCTTAACGCGATCTGGGTCGATGCCTTCTTTATCCATCTTGTTTACTGCGATGATTAAAGGAACGCCTGCAGCACGGGCGTGCTGAACCGCTTCTTTAGTTTGTGGCATTACACCATCATCCGCAGCAACGACTAGGATTACGATATCCGTTGCTTTAGCACCACGTGCACGCATTGATGTAAACGCGGCGTGGCCCGGAGTATCTAAGAACGTGATCATGTGACCATTTGTTTCAACGTGGTATGCACCAATGTGCTGTGTAATACCACCTGCCTCACCTGAAGCAACTTTTGCTGAACGAATGTAGTCAAGTGTTGACGTTTTACCGTGGTCAACGTGACCCATTACTGTTACAACCGGCGCACGAGGAATCGCTTTACCTTCTTCGCTACGGTCGCTTAGTACTTTCTCTTCTAATTCGTTTTCTTTAACGATAATAACCTTGTGACCCATTTCTTCAGCTACAAGTTGTGCTGTTTCTTGGTCGATCACTTGGTTGATGGTAACCATGTCACCCATCTTCATCATCGTTTTAACAACTTCAGCACCTTTAACAGCCATACGTGACGCAAGCTCAGCAACAGTGATTGTTTCACTGATACGAACTTCGTTTTTCACGTCTGCTGTTGGTTTTTGGAAACCATGTTGTAAAGATGTTGGTGCTTTCAGCTTACCTTTCTTGCCTTTAGGACCAGTAGGCTGTTTCTCTTTTTGAGGTCCTTTTTTCTTTTTCTTACGACGAGCGCTTTGCTCTTCACGTGCATCAGATTCATCTTCTGCTTCACGTGCGTAAGTAGAAGTCGTAAGGTGGTGATCAGCGTTTTCTTCACGCTGCTTACGCTCTTCTTCTTCCTTTTTCCAGCGAGCTTCATTTTCTTCAGCTAGCTTTCTTGCCTCTTCTGCTTGACGTTTCGCTTCTTCTTCAGCTTTTCTCAATGCGGCCTCTTCTGCTTCTTTTTGCAGACGCTCAGCTTCGGCGCGATCTTGTTCAGACTTAGCACTTTGCTCTGGGGTCATCTGCTTCTGTTTCGCTTTACGCTCAGCTTCAGCTTTACGTTTAGCCTCTTCTTTGGCTTTACGCTCAGCTTCTTCTTTCGCTTTGCGCTCTGCCTCTTGTTTCGCTTTAAGCTCTTCAGCTTCTTGCTGGGCTTTAAGCTCTGCTGCTTTACGTGCAGCTTCTTCTGCAGCTAAACGCTCTTCTTCTTGCTGTTGCTCAATGGCGCTTTTCTTAACGTAAGTACGTGTTTTACGTACTTCAACTTGCACAGACTTCGCTTTACCTGTAGAGCCAGTTACGCTTAGCGTACTTTTGCTTTTACGTTGCAAAGTCATGCGAGCTGGGCCTTCTGAGCCCGTGCCGCCGTGCTGCTTGCTCAAGTGATCTAATAACGTCGACTTTTCAGACTCAGTTACCATATCACCTGCTTTTTTAGAAATACCGGCTTGTTCTAGCTGCTGTAGTAATTTATCAACAGTTGTACCAATATCTCCGGCTAGTTTTTCAACATTTACTTCTGCCATAGTGTGTAATACCTCCGTTAATAAATTACTCGTCTGCGAACCAACAAATGTTACGCGCAGCCATAATTAGCTTGCCAGCTTCTTCTTCTGAAAGTTCAGTGATGTCTACTAACTCATCAATGCCTTGCTCAGCTAAGTCTTCAAGTGTTACTACACCTTTACTTGCCATAACAAATGCAAGGTGACGCTCTAAACCTTCAAGTGCTAGTAGGTCTTCTGCAGGTTCTGCACCTTCTAGGCTTTCTTCTGTTTTAAGCGCTTTCGTTGTTAATGCGTCTTTTGCACGTGAACGTAAGATATCAACTGTTTCTTCATCTAAACCGTCAATTTCTAAGAATTCTGATGCTGGTACGTAAGCCACTTCTTCAAGTGTTGAGAAACCTTCGTTGATAAGTAAAGTTGCAAACTCATCATCAATATCTAGGTATTCAGTGAATAAGTTGATTAACTTATCTGATTCAGCTTCGTTCTTCGCACGCATGTCATCAACGGTCATTACGTTTAATTCCCAACCAGTTAACTGGCTAGCAAGACGAACGTTTTGACCATTACGACCGATTGCTTGTGCTAGGTTATCGGCTTCAACAGCGATATCCATTGAATGTGTATCTTCGTCCATTACGATTGACGCAACTTCTGCTGGCGCCATTGCATTGATAACGAATTGCGCTGGGTTGTCATCGTAAAGAACGATATCAACACGCTCACCACCAAGCTCAGTTGAAACTGCTTGTACACGTGCACCACGCATACCAACACACGCACCTACTGGGTCGATACGTTTGTCGTTAGATTTTACCGCGATTTTTGCACGAGAACCTGGATCACGTGCAGCTGCACGTAGTTCAATCATCTCTTCGCCAATCTCTGGCACCTCAATGCGGAAAAGTTCCATTAGCATTTCTGGCTTAGAACGCGTTACAAATAACTGCGCGCCACGTGCTTCTGGCTTAACTTCATAAAGAAGACCACGGATACGGTCACCCGGGCGGAAGTTTTCACGCGGTAACATATCATCACGGTAGATAACCGCTTCAGCATTGTTACCTAGGTCAAGTACGATAGCATCACGGGTTGCTTTTTTAACAACACCTGTTACTAATTCGCCTTGTTGATCTTTGTATTCTTCAACCACTAATGCACGCTCAGCTTCACGTACTTTTTGTACGATAACTTGCTTAGCCATTTGTGTTGTAATACGGTCAAACTTGATTGACTCAATTTGTTCTTCAACGTAATCGCCTAATTGTAGGCTTTCGTCTTCAACCTGTGCCGCTTCAAGTGTGATTTCGCTGTAAGGGTTTTCTAAAGAACCATCTTCAAGAACTTCAGCAATCTTCCAACGACGGAATGTGTCGTAATCACCTGTTTTACGATCGATTGATACGCGAACTTCAATTTCGCCATCGTGTTTTTTCTTTGTCGCAGTCGCTAATGCGAACTCTAACGCTTCAAAAATCTTTTCTTTTGGAACCGCTTTCTCATTGGAGACGGCTTCAGCAACCAATAATATTTCTTTTGCCATGGGTTATGCCTCGCTTGCCCTATTCCTTCGCACTCGAATTAAAACTTTGCGATGATGTTCGCACGTTCAATGTTACTGATCATAATCATATGCTCAGTGCCATCTGCTGAAAGTGTGATCATATCACTGCTAACTGATACTAAATCGCCTTTAAAGTTACGACGACCATCTTGCGGAAGCTTAGTACGCACGCGTACTTCTTCTCCTTGCGCCTTCTCGTAGTGATCTTGTTTGAATAATGGACGATCAACACCAGGAGACGAAACTTCCAAATCATATTCATTTGTAATTGGGTCTTCGACGTCTAAAATTGCGCTAACTTGACGACTAACGTCGGCACAATTGTCAACCGTAATCCCTGCATCGTGATCGATATAAACACGTAATGTAGAGTGGCGACCAGCTTGCACAAACTCAAGACCATGTAACTCAAAGCCTAACATTTCAACGGCCGGTGAGAGCATGGCTACTAAATCTTGCTCAAGTTTTGTCACGAAAATCCTCCATACAAACAAAAAAAGGGCATATAGCCCTGAAATACTGAGTTTAATAATGATTTAAAATCACCGCCAAGCAGATACAACAACGCCCCGAACCAAGCGGGGCGTCACACCTAAAGCATAAAACTGTGTGGCCTAGGGCCAAGCTTGGTTGCGAGTCAGTCACCTGACTAAATTAAACTAGATAGCCTAAACGCAAAACGCGCATTACCAGAATGCGCGACTTCATACAGTAAAAATTACTGTGCATACTAAGTACACTTACAATGCCTTAGCATGTATTTGGTTGCGGGAGCCGGATTTGAACCGACGACCTTCGGGTTATGAGCCCGACGAGCTACCAGGCTGCTCCATCCCGCGCCAATAGATATTAAAAGTAACTTAATATCGTTTAATCGAGTGCTAAACACCTCAATTCAATGGCGGCTATTATAAGCATGTAGCGCTCAATTAGCAACCTTCCTACATGAATTAGTTAGACTATTTTTTGCCTAAAAATTTTATGACAACCTTGTCATAAAATTTCCCATAACTGAAAATTCTCGCCTATATTTAGTCATATAATAAGAATAACCTATAGCCTTGGCTATTAAGCGATTTACTATGAGTCTATCTTCATTTCAAAAAAGACTGTTACTACAAGATATTGAATTGCTAAAACCAGATTTCCATCAGTTTACAAGCGCATATCATCGCAGTCTTAATGCTCGTCAGTTAACCATGACAGTTCCTGAGCAAGACAGCATAACTAAGCGTAGCTATATTCTTTACTGTGCGCTCAACAAAGTAGTAAGTCACCTTGATGACTTACAGCAAGTCACGCCGTTTATTCATTATTTAGCGAATAACCTGAGCTTTTTAAACGTAGCGTCAAAAGATATTGATATTCTTTGTGAGGCTTTTATTGAGACTCGTCTACTCTTTATCAAGACCTACAATAGCCATCAGCAACAAGCTTGGGAGCTGGCTATTCGTATTTTTTCTAATATTGTGAAAAGTTACTTATTTTCACACTCTACCGTGGTTTCTATTAAAACAAGACGCTTCGTTTATAAAGCTCACAATTGACTCAGTTCATTTCGAAGTCTATCAATTTGCCTTTGCTCAACAGAGATAAGTGTATTGAAGCGGCTTGTCAACGCACTCATTTTATCAACTAAAGCTTGATCACTATTTGCGTCAGCTAAGTTATTTGGTCTATGGCTAACTTGCTTTTCTAGTAGGCTAATCTGTTGGTTTAGTTGTTCGTTATAAGTATCGATCTTATTTTCATGCTCAGCGATTTGTTGCATGATTTGTTTGCTACGAATAAAGCTATCAACCTCATCGTTATTTGATAGTTCATTGAAACTATTGTTTATTCTGTTATTTTCGGCGATTAGTCTGTCAATACTTCGCTGTTCATTGTCAATAAGAACAGCATAACGCTCAGATACAGCACTCATTTGCTTTGCAATAGCGGCTTGTTTTTTTGCACCAACTAAGTTTTGTAACTGCGCATCGGACTGATTATTTAATGCTGCAATTTCATTATTCATACGAAGCTTAAAGGTATCTATTTTATTATTATGCTCAGCTATTTCTACTGCTATTTGTTTGGTCCTGATATAGCTATCAACTTGACCAGTCGTTTGAGAATATACTGACTCAGTACTTTTTCCTTGTACAGCATTGGATAGGAAAGGGTTTTGCTCTTTTATTGTTATTAATTTAGCATCTTCCCCACATGGCAACTGACTAAACTCAACCACACCATTTTTTTCGCACTGATACACTGATGCACTCGCCGCAGTGCTTATAAATAAACATGTAGCCCAAATAATATGAGTATTAATAGTGTTAGATTTCATTTTTTGCCTTCCATAGTTATACCTTATTTATACACTAACTTTATCGATCTATCTCCTAGTTTGTTTCGTAGTTAATTCAATTATGATCCACTAAGGTTTTTAGAAGTGCAATATGCCACCCTGAGATTTATCTTTGGCGATCAACTTAATGCAAGTCATAGCTGGTTTAAAAATAAATCACAACCAGACACACTGTACGTGATTGCCGAATTGAAACAAGAAACAGACTATGTAAAGCATCATTTGCAAAAAGTGACCGCTTTTTTTGCTGCAATGGAAAACTTTGCTACAGCACTCAAAAATGCCAACTTGAACTGCCTGCATTTAACACTTGATAATACAGAAGATGATGCCACGCTACCTGAATTGCTCACCCGCTTAGCGAAGCAGTATCAATGCCAAAATATTGAGTATCAATATCCAGACGAATACCGCCTTAAAAAGCAACTTGCAGATTTTTCACAGCAGAGCGAATTTAATGTCAATGCAGTTGATTCGGAACACTTCTTGTTACCTTTTAACGATATTGACCAGCACTTTAAGCCAAATAAACCGGTAAAAATGGAGTTTTTTTATCGTGCTATGCGCAAACGTTTTAATATTTTAATGGACGATGATAACCAACCTCGTGGAGGCAAATGGAATTTTGATCAGCAAAATAGAAACAAGTTAAAACCAAGCGATCTTAAAGAAATTCCCGAACCTTTGTGCTTCGGTCACGATGTTAGCCACATCCTTAAACGGATAGAAAAGCACAAAATAAATACCTTTGGTGAGTGCAGCGATACCTTAATTTGGCCAACCACGCGCGCTGAAGCAAAGCTGTTACTTGATTTTTTTTGCGACCATTTACTGGTGCATTTTGGTCAGTTTCAAGATGCCATGACATGCCAGTCCCAGTACCAATGGTCTTTGTATCACAGCCGTTTATCGTTTGCTCTTAATACGAAAATGCTGCACCCGATGCAGGTCATCGAACAAGTGTTAACTAGCTTTGATAAGCAACCTATTGATATTGCTCAAGTTGAAGGTTTTATTCGGCAAATTCTCGGTTGGCGCGAGTATGTACGTGGTATTTATTGGCAAAATATGCCTGATTACGCCAGCAAAAATGCCTTAAATGCAAAGCGTGCCCTACCCGACTATTTTTGGCACGGCAAAACAAACATGAATTGTATGCACCATGCCATTACACAAAGCCTGCAAACGGCTTATGCACACCACATACAACGTTTGATGATCACGGGTAACTTTTGCTTATTAACCGCTATTAAGCCTAGTGAAGTAGATGAATGGTATTTAGGTATTTATATCGATGCCATAGAATGGGTAGAAATGCCCAACACTCGGGGAATGAGCCAATTTGCTGACGGGGGATTAATTGCCACTAAACCTTATGCTGCCAGTGGAAATTACATCAACAAAATGAGTGATTATTGCAAACACTGTAGCTACAACATTAAAGAAAAAACCACTGAGGATGCTTGCCCATTCAACAGCCTATATTGGCATTTTATGTTAGAACATGAACAGCAGCTATCACAAAACCCTCGTATCGGTATGATTTATAACAACTGGTATAAGCAAGATGAATCTGTTCAGCAAGCAACTCTTAAACGTGCTAATTGGTGCTTGGATAATTTAGAAAAACTGTAATGACAAAGTACCATATTGGGTAAACTTGTTAATTAAATGTTTAATTATTTTGTCACTCTAGTGTAACCACGCTCTTTTTTAATAGCGCTGCATATTAAATAACACTTTGAGGACACAATGAAAAAAACACTTATTAGCGCAGCGTTTTTAATTGCATGCTGCAGTAACGTACATGCGTTTAGTCAAGAAACCCACAAACGTATCGTGATTGATGCCGTTAACTACATGCAACAACACCCAAGCACAACACAATACGCTGCGTTAGTCAGCTATGCTCAGCAAAATAATATGACTGTCGCTCAGCTTGGCGAGCTACTTGGGCAAGCAGCCTATGACGTCGATGATTTTGAGGACACGTTTTTTTGTGGTGCTATTACAGGTTCTTGCGTACAAGCACCAGTTTGGGGTGCTGCAGAAAGTATTGTGAAATACACCAGTTATTGGCACTTTCAAAATCACACCCAAGGTGCTGATCAACATGGCAACGACTTTGGCGGCTACAACTATCAAAAACTAACAGTATGGGGAGCTGTTGATAATCTTGCCGCAACGTGGCTCAAAGGTGATTACCTTGATGATGGTAAAGGTGGTGAAACAGGCTGGTTCAATGCTGACTCTTCAAAATATAATAGCTATGGCGTTACTGAAGCCCATTACCGTATAGATAGCCAATCAAGTTACACCATGTATGATGACTTTGAGGAAATGCCATTCCAACCTATCGATAACTTAGGGCAATACTGGTATCAAAGTTACTTACAAAGCGGTAATCCACAGATTTTAGGTTTTGTATTTCACACCACCGATTTACTCCAACCTCATCATACTTGGACAACCTCCGATCTAAATCACTCAAGCTGGGAAAGTTGGGTGAATGACTACTACGACCAAGAAAACCTCAACGATCCAGCACTCGTTTCACAAGCCATGGCAACCTTTGCTGCATTAGATACACAATCAACTGATGTACGCCCTTTGTTAACCCAAGGCGGTGCATTTTCGTATGCACAAGGTGGGATCGTGTTAAATTCAAAAGATCATTACGACCGACTCGATACTGCAAAACAAGTGGTTCCCCATGCGATTGCAATGGTGGTTCACCTACTTAATCATGCCATGGTTGCTCGATAATGCGTGGGCTTTACATTTTGACAGCACTGCTAGGTTTGCTTTTTAGCAACCTAGCAGTTGCTGCGTTTAATCAATACACAGAATCTGAAATTGATCTCATGTGGCAGGTCTACAAAGAACA
Source organism: Pseudoalteromonas sp. S2721 (assembly GCF_005887425.1). Classification (NCBI taxonomy): domain Bacteria; kingdom Pseudomonadati; phylum Pseudomonadota; class Gammaproteobacteria; order Alteromonadales; family Pseudoalteromonadaceae; genus Pseudoalteromonas; species Pseudoalteromonas sp. S2721. The sequence continues at coordinate 29,996 of NZ_PNCZ01000075.1, read as the reverse complement.
AAGCCCAGATATTAGCAAACAGCAAACACGTGAACGCCTTTACGAAAATCAATTTTTACTTAAGTACGCACAGAAAAGCATGCCTGAGCTTGTAGAGCGCCAAGCGAGTGTTGGCTTTTCAACTCATTACCATGTAATGCGCTACTTAGATAATCTGTTTATTCATCAGTTAAATCTCACCGGTAAAGCAGCTATAACTGGGCTTGAACCATTTGATAAACACTGGCTGAAAACCAACTTAGGGCTATATCCTCTGGATGGTCAGTACAGTGATGCCCAAATCAAACAGTTCAATGCTATTAAACTCGATTTGTTTGAAAACCCAATGACGCTGTACGAATTTATTGCACCTCTTTCTATGCAGACTCGCTTTCGTTTGCATCAAGGAGATAGCGAACTGTTCAAAACCGAAGTTTTAAAACATCGACAATTTCTTTTGCATTTAAAGCAAGCTGATGCGGTCATACAAACACAGCAAATTTCGCTACCCCATCTTTATTCTATAGCCAAGGGCGATATCCTAAGGCCTTCGATTCAAAGCTGGTTAGGGGTAAAAGGTATTATGCATGTAGAGAGCCCAGTGTTAACTCGCTTAGAGAATAAGGTTACTGACGCTGAAATCCAGCAATATTACCAACAACACAAAGAAAGATTTCATTATCTAAAATCGGTTAAGGCCCATGGCGGCGAATTTACCGATAGAGAAGCGGCTTTAGCATTTAAAAAGCAAGCTGAAACAAGCTCAATACAACACGCACTAAAGCAATTAAATCAGCCCGATATTTACGCTCAATATAATAACTACTTAACCCGAGAGCATAAACGAAATTGGGCAGTACAATTAGCATTCACACAAAAGCCTCAACAGTTAAGTGAGGTAATACGCTCACCGAATGGTTTATGGGTGGTAGTAATGAGCTATGATCATGCGTTTGGCTACTTTGACGCAAATGACGAAACAGTACGCTATCAAGCCAAAAAGGCCATCGCAGTTGAAAAAGCCATAATTAACTACCAACAGAGTTGGTTGGCGTGGCAAAAAGCGCATGGGATTAAGTTATGAAATGGCTAGCTTTAGCACTTTGTGTGCTTTTTAGTGCTGCGGTTATTATGCATGTGCAATCAAAACATATTGCTTTAGTGCCTGCTGAAAAAGCACTGCTGCCCGTTGAGGTTGAGAAAAAAGATGTTCGTAATCAACAAGCAATGACCAGTATGCACGTAAAGCCAACTTTAATTACCAGTGAAACAATCGATGAGGCCGTTACAAATGCGGCAATCACAACTCCCGATTACTTTCCACCCATTGCAAAACAACCCCAACAGACGAAGCGGTTTACAGGTGATCTTAATGACCATAAAGCGTATCAGGCATACCATCAAACACAACAAACTGAATTAGAACTTCGCTTTATTGATGCCGCAGAAAGTAAAATTGCTACTCTCGAATCCCTTTTAGAACGTGGTAAGCAAGCGGGATTGTCAGAAGATAAGCTTAATGAAGCCGAAGATAAAATTGCGGCTTTAAAGACGCTGCAAGCGGAATTAGTTGCTAAACATAACGAAAAAAGCCGCCTCAAATGAGGCGGCAAAACTAACTAGGGGAAACAATGCTGTTGGAAATTACTTGTTTTCGAGTAATTTACCATTACCGATTTCAATTTTACGTGGTTTTAAAGCTTCTGGAATTTCACGCTCTAAATCGATACTTAGTAAGCCATTTTCAAGGTCAGCGCCAAGCACTTTAACGTGGTCACCTAATTGGAACTTACGCTCAAAGTTACGCTCTGCAATGCCTTGGTGAATGAACTTACGTTCAGCATTATCTTGTTTATCAGCTTTAGTACCGCTGACTTTCAATGTGTTGTTTTCTGACTCAATGGTCAATTCACTGTCACTAAAACCTGCTACAGCCATAGTGATACGATATTTGTCTTTATCGAGTGCTTCGATGTTGTACGGAGGAAAACTTGGCTGCTTGTCTGTGCGAGCTGCCGCATCCATTAATGATGCTAAATGATCGAAACCGATGAATGAACGATAAAGTGGTGATAAGTCTACTGTACGCATAATTATATCCTCATATTTAAGCGATATTTTGTTAGTACTCTTCTATTGAACCAGTGCTAACAAAGTTAAATTAATACTATATATTTCAATTACTTTAGTTTGTTTGGGACCCATCAGGCGTCCTCACTAAACTATTTATGGGCGGGTAAAATCTTTTCAAGATTTTTAGCAAAAAAAATTGTAATTTTTTTAAATTAAATGAAAGTTAAGTGCTCTCAAACTGGTCTGAATAAGTTGATTTTAAAGGGCTAACAACGTACAAAATAACAATGAAAAAAAATCCAACTTTTTTAAAAAAATTTATCAGTGTGCTAAAAAATGTCGTTTTAATGGCAGTCGTTGTGTATGCCGTGACCGCATTTCAGCAACGTAATTTACTCTCAACTGATAAAACCCCTGCCCCCTATTTTAATTTAGCCACGCTAAAAAACCCGACAGAGCGGATGACCATTGCACAATTACAAGGCAAGCAAACAGTGGTGTATTTCTTTGCGCCTTGGTGCTCAATTTGTCGTTACAGTATGCCAAATTTAGAAAAGGCTCATCAGCAAGGTAAGTTAAATGCCATAGCAATTGCCCTTGATTACCAAAACATTACTGAAGTAAAACAGTTTACTAATTCACTCGAATTAACAATGCCGGTGCTACTTGGCAGTAAAAGTACAGGTCAAGATTATAAAATCAGTGCCTACCCAACTTATTATGTTATTGATGAACAGTTGGCCATTACTGCGCATTCTATGGGTTACTCAACAGAACTAGGCCTTAGAATGCGAACTCTAGATTAGCTCAATCGCTAATAATGAGAAAAAACAGAATAGTGCAATCGATTTTATGCGCTGTTTTTATTCATTTAATCCGTTAAGATGATAATCAGATAAACCATCGAGGAGAGCGATATGTTAACTGTAATTTTTGGCCGTGAAGGCTGCCCATACTGTGTTCGTGCAAAAGACGTTGCTGAAAAACTAGCAAATGAGCGTGACGATTTTAAATACCGTTATATCGACATCATTAAAGAAGGCATCAGCAAAGCAGATTTAGAACAGTCTGCAGGCAAACCTTGCCCAACCGTACCACAGATTTTTATTGACCAAGCCCACATTGGTGGCTTTACTGAATTCGAAGCGTACGCTAAAGAAAATTTAGGGTTATATCAATAAATTGTAAACGTGGTTGATTTTGGTAAATTTAAACTGATTAAATTATGACCAACATCAACCACATACAAATTAGTTGTAATTTATACAAGCAATTGCCTTGTATTTCCTATACAATGCGCGCCTCTTTAAATTCGTTGAGGCGTATTAATGTCAGAACCAGTCACGTTTGAATCTCTAAATCTTTCTCCTGCAATCCTTAAAGCAGTTGAAGAGTTGGGTTACAAGACTCCATCTGAAATCCAAGCTCAATGTATACCGTTATTGCTAGAAAGAAAGGACGTACTGGGACTAGCGCAAACGGGTACAGGTAAAACAGCAGCATTTGCACTGCCGTTACTAAATAATATTGACCCGTCTGTGAAGCAGCCACAGATCCTTGTTTTAACGCCTACGCGTGAACTTGCGATCCAAGTAGCTGAGGCATTCGAACAATATGCTAAGCATACTCGTGGTGTTGAAGTTTTAGCCCTTTATGGTGGCCAAAGCTATAGCATCCAACTAAGTGCACTTCGTCGTGGCGCGCAAATCATTGTTGCAACGCCAGGTCGCTTAATTGACCACATTAACCGTGGCACAATCAAGTTTGAGAGCTTACAAGCCCTTGTTCTTGATGAAGCAGACGAAATGTTACGCATGGGCTTCATTGATGATGTAGAAAGCATCATGGAGAAAACGCCACGTGAAAAGCAAACATGTCTTTTCTCTGCGACCATGCCTAAGCAAATTCAAAATATCAGCAGCAAGTACATGAATGAGCCTGAGCAAGTTCATATCTCTGCGCGTAACTCAACTGTATCAACGGTTGAGCAAGTATTTTGGAATGCACACGTACACAAAAACAAAGCTATCGTTCGCTTCTTAGAAGCAGAACAATACGATGGTGCAATTGTTTTCGTACGTACACGTAACGACACGGTACAGTTAGCTGAATTACTTGAGCGCGAAGGTTTCTCTGCGGCACCACTTAATGGTGACATGAACCAACAAGCACGTGAACGTACAGTAGATCGTTTGAAAAACGGCCTAGTTGATATCGTTATTGCAACAGACGTTGCTGCACGTGGTCTTGATGTAGACCGTTTAAGCTTAGTAATTAACTACGATATTCCACAAGATTCAGAAGCCTACGTTCACCGTATTGGCCGTACTGGTCGTGCGGGTCGTCAAGGTAAAGCGATTCTTTTCGTAAAACATAACGAGCGTTATTTACTTAAAAATATCATTCGTCATACGAAATCTGATATCGCACAAGTTGATTTACCAACAGCTAAAGTTGTTGAAGAAAAGCGCATTAAAGCGCTTCAAGACAAGCTTACAATTGCGCTTGAAAACAAAGACATCACTTTCTTTAATCAAGTTGCTGCTGATATGGCAGAAAAACTTGAATTAAGTGCTGAAGACTTAGCAGGTGCATTACTTTGTTTAGCGCAGCAACAATCACCAATCAAGGTTGAAGAAGTTAAAGTTCAACCGCGTGGCGAGCGCAACGAGCGTCGTCGCAATGACCGTGGTGATCGTGGCGACCGCCAAGGACGCGAGCGTAAACCTCGTGAGCCGCGTGAGCGCAACAGCCGTAACATGGGTCCTATGGATACTTACCGTATCGAAGTAGGTCGTGAGCACGGTGTACAAGTTAAAAATATCGTTGGTGCGATTGCTAACGAAGCTGATATCTCAAGCAAGTTCATTGGTGATATTCGCTTACATGACAATCACAGTACGGTACAGTTACCACAAAACATGCCAAAAGATGTGCTTGATCACTTCCAAAAGGTATTTATCTGTAAACGTCCGATGAATATGACGCTAACGCAAGACCAAGGTCCTGCGGCTCCTCGCTCAGAGCGCCCAAGCGGTGATCGTGGTGATAAGAAGCGTAACTTCAAAGACCGGGGTGAAAAACGTGGTGGCCCTCGTAAAGAGCGTCGTCCAGTGAGCTTCACTGCCAACTAATTGAAGCTTAAGCTTTAAGCAATAAAAAACCTTGTCATGCGAGTGACAAGGTTTTTTTGTGTCTGTAGTAAAGCTATCAGACTTCAGTTTTTTAAAGCCTCACGCTGGATGGCTGAGGCTTTGTTACTCTAATTGTTATGAGCCGATGGCTGGGTATGCGTAGCTTGATTGAAGACCTAGTGGAATACCTAAGCCCCAGTACGCGAGTAAGAAGATGCTCCAACCGATTAAGAAGGCAATTGAGTACGGTAACATCATCGCGATTAAGGTGCCGATACCGGTGCCTTTAACATACTTTTGGCAGTACACAACAACCAGTGGGAAGTATGGCATTAGTGGCGTGATGATATTCGAGCTTGAGTCACCTACACGGTACGCAGCTTGCGTTAAATCAGGTGAAATACCCAGTTGCATCAGCATGGGTACAAAGATTGGCCCTAATAGCGCCCATTTTGCCGAGCTTGAGCCAACAAATAGATTCACGAACGCCGTTAAGAAGATAATACCGACCACAGTGACTGAGCTTGGCAGAGCCATTGCTTTTAATAGTTGCGCCCCTTCAATCGCAAGTAATGCACCTAGGTTTGATTTACTAAATGCAGCAATAAATAACGCACAGAAGAACGCCATGACAATATAATAAGCCATACCGCTCATCGCTTTGCTCATTGCATCGATCATATCTTTAGAGCTTTTGAAGGTACCCACGGCAAAACCGTATACGGCACCTGGGATCCAAAACAGTAAGAAGATAAGCGGTACAATTGATTGCATTAACGGTGAACGGAAATTAGTTAATGAGCCATCACTGCTTCGCATCGCGGAGTCTGCTGGGGCCGAAACAAACCATAGTAGCGCAAGGCCTGCAATCATCACTGTGCTTGCAATATAGAACGCACGCTTTTCATCACTGCGTGCTTCATCAAAGGCAGGTAGGTCTTCGGTATCTCCATCAAGTGGCGTGTTTTGTAAACGCGGCTCGATGATTTTATCTGTGATATACCAGCCTAATAAGATAATAAATAAGCTCGAAGCTGAGGTGAAAAACCAGTTATTGAGCGGGTTAATCGCCATATCTGGGTTAATAATTTGCGCCGCACTTTGGGTAAAGCTTTGCAGTAACGGATCAATCCCTGACGGAATAAAGTTTGCGCTAAAGCCACCACTTACCCCAGCAAACGCTGCTGCAATACCAGCAAGCGGATGACGCCCCATCGCATAGAAAATAACCCCAGCAAGTGGGATCACTAACACATAACCGGCATCAGTTGCGGTATGGCTGACAATCGCCACTAAAATAATAGACGGTGTTAAAAGCTGCTTAGGCGTTACTTTTAACATTAATTTAAGGCCGGTATTGATAAAGCCAGAATGCTCAGCAACACCAACACCTAACATAGCAACCAGCACCACACCAAGCGGCGCAAAGCCAGTGAAGGTTTTAACCATCGAAGATAAGAAGGTGGCAAGGGAGTCCCCTGCTAATAGGTTATTTACAACGATGGCTTCGCCAGTGCGCGGGTCGATTGCATCAAATGTAGTGCCCGAGAAAAGCCAAGATAAAAACCAAATAAGTAGCATGGCGACTAAGAATATAATCGCCGGATCAGGCAGCTTATTACCCACCCTTTCTATGGTATTTAGAAAACGTGCGATTGCACCACTTGGTGCCTGCACATCATTATTGTTATTCATTTTCAAATTCCCTGGAAAAATATCTCGTTAACCTTAACGTATCTAACTACTAAGGTAAATTTTAAGTTAATGAAATTACCTGATAAAGGTAAAGTGATAATGTAAAAAAAGCGACACAGGTCGCTTTACAGAGTTTTATTTAATTAGATTAAGCTGCAAGTGCTTTCACTTCATCCCATAGGCGCACAACAAGCTCTTTATCTTCTTCGTTTAGCTCACCGTTGCGGTAAGCTTTAACTAGGCTAGATTCAACTTGATTGTTTAACTCATCAATCGATAAGTTTAATTCTTCTACTTGTGCATAGCCTACTGCTAAGTCAAAGTGACCACGTAAATAGCCACCAGCAAATAGCTCGTCGTCTGTTGCTTTATCAACTAAATCATCAAAATATTGCTGCGCTGCATCAATATAACTTACTAAACTCATTGTTACTTCTCCTCTGGGTGCAGCCCATCTTGATGACCCACTGCATACATAATATGGTCATTGAAACCTGTGGTTACGCGAATATAACCACTTAATTCATCGTCTAACTCACTGTCACCCGTATCGGCAATCAGTGGTCGGCCATTCAAGGCCTGTAATTTAGTTTTAGTGGCTACAACAATAATGTTGTCGCGGCCAATAGCACGAATAAGTGCAGGGCTTAATTGCTGATTACCTCGGCCGAAGATATGGCCTTGGCCACCAATTAAGGTGATCACCAATTTGGTTTCTTTACCTTGTGTGAGCTCAAGTAATTGCTGAGCAGTTAAATCCTGCGCGATAAGCTCTTGGTCTGCCACTAAGTCTACACCTAGCAAGGTATTTTCAAGACCCATTTCTTCCATAATTGCCGCGACTGTAGAACCACTGCCCATCACATATAAGCAGTCTTCATCCATTTCACTAACAACATAGGCAGCTATATCGGCAAGCACTAATTCATCGGTTTCTTTACCGCCATTTTTAACTGCCTGTACATAACGTACTTCACTCGGCACTTGCATTTCACCATAGCGCTTAGCTTTTACCGTGCCTTCGCGAAATGCTTCTTCGTCGATATCCATCACATCAGCATCGCCAAGGCTGACAAGTTCACCTTTAACTAGCATCTCAACAACACGCCCAGCTGCTTTTGGGGTAATAGCATAAACCCCAGAATGAATTTTGCAGCCTGCAGGAATACCTAATACAGGAGTGCTATCGCCAACCGCATGACAAACATTGCGGGCAGTACCATCGCCACCTGCAAATAAAATTAGGTCGACACCTTGCTCAACTAATAGCTTGGCAGCCTGCTCTGTGTCATCTGGGGTGGTGATATCGTTTGTTTGGTAAATAACGTGGCTTTGAAAGCCTAGCTGCTTTGCCGTTTGCTCGCCCATTTCACCGTTTACAGTGTAAATGGTTAAATCATCTTGATGGGCAAGCAGCACTTCAAGTGCCGCTCGGGTACGTAAGTTTGCTTTTGGCTCAGCACCAAGTTGCATTGCTTTTGCGGCGGTATCTGCGCCATCACTGCCCTTTAGTGCGACACTGCCACCTAAGCCGGCAACCGGATTTACAATCAAGCCTAATTTAAACTGCATCAGATAAAGCTCCTGGGTTGCCATGAAAATCGCGCTGCCACGTAAACTGTGCAGCCGTTAGTGGCCATGGGGTTTTATAGAAATCACTCAATGCTTTAAGCAGTGCTGTCGTGCGCTGGTTAAAACCAGATGCTAAAAAGCTCAACACTTGCTGGTGAACGCGCGCTTGAAAATCGAATCGGCAGGTTTGCTCGCCATTTAAATTATCAACCGATACATTAAAATCGAAACCTGCTGCAGTACTGAGCGCCCATTCAATAGCTTGGGGCTTTACTTCAACTGCTTCAAATTCAGCTTGCTGGTGCTTATCACGACCATCTGGGCAATACCAATAGCCATAATCTTCTTTTAACCGACGTGCCTCACCAGCCACCAGCCAATGGGCAATTTCGTGTAAGGCGCTGGCATAAAAGCCGTGGGCAAACACAATTTGGTGATAAGGCGTTTGCTCATCAGCAGGCAGGTAAATTGGTTCATCATCACCCTTTATCAAACGCGTGTTATGGCTTTGATAAAAGGTGTTTTCAAAAATAGCGATTAAGTCAGCAATCTGATGCATACGGCTTGAATTCATCTCGTTAAAAGCGTCACTAAAAACGAGGCGAATTGTACGGACTTTTCACTCCAAAGTAAAAGCAACCGCCCTCAGTTACAGGTATTTTGCGATATCAACATCATCGATTTGCTCTGGGTTTAAATAGCGTTTTGCATACTTTAGGTAAATACCTGATGTTAAGAATAATTTGAATACATCTTCATCAACATGCTGATCGGCTACCATCTTGGCTAAAATATCAATGGCAACACTGAGTGGCTTGGCTTTTTTATAAGGCCTATCGGCCGCGGTTAATGCTTCGAAGATATCAGCAAGTACTAACACACGTTCGGGTATTGATAACTGCTCAGCGGTTAATTTTCGCGGATAGCCTGTCCCTTTTAAAGTTTCGTGATGAGTAGAAGCATAGCGCGGAACTTTCGCTAATTCTTTCGGGAATGGCACACTACCTAGCATACGAATTGTGCTGATCACATGCTCATTGATCTTAAATCGGTCTTCCGCTGTTAACGTGCCTCGTGCCACAGATAAGTTATACACTTCACCAAGGTTATATTTATACTCAGGAATTGCCATGTTAATGCCTAAACTTTCTGGGTACTCAACGGCTTTTTCGTGTGGAATTAAATCACTTGGCTTATCGCTCAGGAGTGACTCTTCAACAGGTAAATGCTGATTTTTCAAATCAGCCATACGCATTTCTTCAAGGGGCGATAAACCTAAACTTGCGTCAAAATGACGCTGCCACTTGATGCTAGCAACCTCATGTAAACGAGACAACTGCGCTTCATCCATAAACTCACCACCAACATTACAAGCGGCAATGAAGCTAAAGTCTGCGTGTAACTTCTCTGTTTGTTGCTCAAGCTTTTGTTTAAGCACAGATTGCTGCTCTGGATGCGCTAATAGTTGCTCATAGTAGGTAATTTTTGCATCACGTAGTAGCACTTCAAATCGGGTGCGTACCTCATGAATACGGTTATAAATGGTTTCGAGCTTAGTGCCTTTATCAACAATATGCTCTGGTGTAGTGATTTTACCGCAGTCATGTAGCCACGCTGCTAAGCGGAATTCTCGTCGCTCATCCGGGGTTTTAAAACTGAACTCAGAAAACGCCTCATCTGTTGAACCTGATGCTGCATCAGCAAGCCAAATACCCAACTCAGGCACCCGCTCACAATGCCCTGCCGTATATGGCGATTTATCATCAATGGCTTGCGCTATAAGCTCTACAAACGACTCCATCAACGCTTTTTGTGAGTTTTCATGTTGCTCAATCGAGCGACTCATATCAACCATCGAACTAGCTAAATAATGAATTTCTAAAATATGACTCGAAAGCGTTGAAACCTCATTGTAGTCACGCTGTTGAATTTTTTTATTCTCACCCACTAATTTAAGTATTGGGTTAACGATTGAAGAGGCAAAAAACCAAGAGACAGGCAGCAGCAAAAGCAAACATAACCCTGTAACTAATATTGAGATCTGAATCTTTTCTTTAATAATTGCTAGCACATCGTTTTTAGCCACAAGAACCGCAAAATAATCAATTTCATCAGATTGCATTTCACTACTGAGTGGCAGTTGCAATACAAACATATATTTCTCAACACCATCCTCATTCACACTTAGCATTTTACCAAATTGATGTTGTTCATTAGCGAGTCCTATGGTTTGCTCATTTGTTTTGATTATCTTGGATAAGTCATCAAACGAGTGATGATGACCTTGTGTTTTACTTTTAGCAATTATTTCTCCATCTCCACGATAAACGTACATTTCGGAAGAAACTAGAAACTGCATTTTTTGCTGTTGTTTAATTAAAAATGCACTCAAGCTAGAACTTGCAACATCAATAGCGAGCACTCCTCCCGTTTGTTCAGATTTTATTGTGTACGTATAACCAGGTATCTTTAGTAGATTAAAAATATACTGTCGAGTTTTGGTAACTGTGCCAACTTTTGCATCGTTAAACCATAACCGCTTTCGAGGGTCGTAATCTGGGGTTTGTTTGTATTTCCTATTTAATGATAGGTTTTCATCTAAATAATATGTAGTTTGATGACGAGACTCACCCTGCCCTAACACCTTAAAAATAAGCCATCTATCTTCAGCTCTAAGATCGTTAGGTTTTGGTAATTGAGCATGACCACGTAAATTCACAACTTCGATGAAGTCACCATTAGCATACCCTAACAATAATGAATGAAAGTCTGGGTGTTTGTTTAATACTTCTATTAGAATATTTCGCAAAGAATTATTTTCATCAAAGTTCTCTGAAAACAGTCTGTTATCGTGGATCATAACACTTAATGTATTATCTACCCGCTGATTAATTCGAGTGATGTGGTCAGCTATTTGTTGGCTGGTTGATTTGAATTGTTCGGTTTTGGTTTGAAGGACTAATTTTTCACTGAAATAATAGTGCAGACTGATCGCCACAATTCCAGTTAGCAAGCTCGCTAGTGCAAATATTAATAACACACTTACGCGTATTGAAATTTTAAATCTTCTTTCATTCTGTGAAAACAATGTGCGACTCCCTGCTAGCTCTAAATAATTATCCAGATATAAATAAATCTAATACATTTTGCTAAACTTACACATAAACCAAATAATCTAGACTCGTTAAATTTTTACTACTAACTGATTTCTACCACTACCTTTTGCTTCGTAGAGTGCAGCATCAGCTCTAGCTATCACTGATTTTTGCTGCTCCTCTCGCATTACTGTTAAACCAAAGCTAGCTCTAATTAATAATGAAAGCTCTCCAACTTCAAATGGTTCAGTATTAAGCTTGGTGATCATATTTTCGATTATTTTTGCAGCATCAGACACCGAACAAAGCGGTAAAACAATAACAAATTCTTCACCACCAAAACGATAAACATCATCGGAAGTGCGTAATGACTGAGTTAAGAAAGTAGAAAAAAGCTCAAGTATGCCATCGCCAACTTCATGACCATGGTTATCATTGACCTGTTTAAAATAATCAATATCAGCCAAAATAACGCACACTTGCTTCATTTTTTGCTGCTGTTGCTTAGTTATCCGTTGATAGTCTTCATAACTATTATCAAAGGCTCTTCTATTCGGTAATTGAGTCAGTGCATCTTTAAATGCTTGGCTCTGCATTTCTTGCGCTAATTGACCTAGTTGCGTATTTCGAACAAAAAGTTCGCGGCGCATTAGGTGCTGATGGGCTGACATGATCATACCAGTTAAATTTACAGCTACATGCGCTAATATGACCATATATGAAGTATGGCTATTAATATCCTTGGTAAAAAAAATCACTAACAAGGCAACTACACTATATGAAAGGCCAAGAAAAGCTGACAACCTAAATGATACCAAAGTTGAAAAATAGAAAGTAATCAAAATTATTACATCGAAAAAAAGGTGCAGTATGTAAGTACGCTCATAGGTATACGCCATTGATTGCATACTTAGAGATAAAAAAGCCATAAACAAAACTGTGATGTACTTAAATTGTTTTAAGCTCTTTACAAAACTAAGCCCTATTCCACCGATAATACAAATAGAAACAATAACGGTTCGACCTATCAAAGCAATGTTAGGCCAAAATTCAGCTTGAATAATCAATTCATCAAAGAACGTAACTAATGTTGTGACCAATGCAACTGTAAAACATAAAAACTGCGCGACCCTTCTATCCTGTTTAAATTTGCTTTGCAAAAATATTTGCTCGACCTGCAATGAATTAAACTGGCAAGCAAAGCGCTTTATTGTCAGATCTTTGTTTAATAACTTTGCAGCAAATGCGCCCATAAATACGTGCCTAATGAAATGAGTAACAGAGGAATGTTCAAATAAAGAGCTATTCCCCTATTATAGAATGATAGTTCATTAATTAAACTAGTCATTTTGTATAAAAATACCTCAAATTAGCCATTAAAAAGCAGGGATTAGTTACAAAGCATTAATAAAATACTCTTTATTTTTTTACCAAGCATTCTCGCCGGCCTCATCAGACTTGACTATATCGGTTTCTTTTAACGCTTCTCGAATCCAGGTTTGCATGACTGGACACGCAAATACATGCTGACAATAAGCTTGTGCAGCACGCGAAAGCGTAACCTGATACGTTTTAAAGCGCAGTACCACAGGTGCAAACATTGCATCAACAATAGAGAATTCGCCAAATAACCACGCATTAGGATACCTTTGCTGTTGAGCCGAAAATATCTCATCGATACGGGCAATGTCTTTTTTAGCTTGCTCTGATAATTCAACATGCCTGTTAGCGCGAATATTCATTGGCATTTCATTACGAAGTGCAGCAAAACCAGAGTGCATCTCAGCCGCTAAACTGCGTGCTTTTGCTCTTTGGGCTATTTCACTAGGCCAAGCAGCACCATTTAGATAAGCATCATTGATGTATTCACAAATAGCGAGTGAATCCCACACGATTAACTCAGCATCAATAAGGGCCGGCACTTTTTGCACGGGAAACTTACTTTTTAATGCTTCATAAAACTCAGGCGTGTCTAAAACTAATTGTTGCTCTGTAAAAGAAACATTGAATTTACTCAGTAAATACCACGCTCGCAATGACCAAGTTGAGTAGTTTTTATTGCCAATAAATAATTGCATTGTGCTTCCTTTAACGTTTAGATTAGGCTCACTATAAAACAGCAATTGGGTAATTACTCGCCAATTGTTTTTATGCTACCTATAAGAAAAGCTGATACATTATGGATATTGATGCCCTCAGAACTTTTTGTGCCTTTGTTGATACAGGCAGCTTCACACGCGCTGCAGCACAAATTTGCAGAACCCAATCTGCAGTAAGTATGCAGATGAAAAAGCTTGAACAAGACCTCGCAAGTCCGCTATTTGAAAAGCAAGGTCGTCAACTGGTGCTAACCCATCAAGGCCACCAGCTAGCAAGCTATGCAAAGCAATTAATAGCGCTTCATGATGAAGCCTTTAAGCAATTAAAAGCAGGCACTGGCAATTTACGTGTGCGCATTGGCTGCCCTGACGATTATGCCCACTCTTTACTACCAGAGCTTGTTGATGCTTTACACCAACAGTTTAATGCACTGGATTTACAAATAAGCTGCGCCCCAAGTACTGAGCTTAGAGCCAAACTAGACCAAGGTATGCTCGATTTGGTGATTGCCACTCGCTCGCCAGACAGTGAAGAAGGCTACTTATTGCAATCAAGCCAAGGCGTGTGGGTGAAAAGCCCTGCTTTTGAGATTAACGATTCAACCCCACTTCCAATCGCCTTGTTTCAACGAGACTGTAAGTTTCACCAAGCCAGTATTGAGGGTCTATTAAAGGCCGATCGTCGTTTTAATATTATTGCCTGTTGTGGCTCAGCGGGAGCGTTACATGGCTTGATTAAACAGGGACTGGCAATTGGCAGTATGGCGCGAATAAGCATGCAATCGGGTGTGGAAGAGATCAGCGATAACTCACTTCCGGTACTGCCTGTTATTGATATCGTCCTGCTATACGGTAATCATGCCCACAACCCTCTCAGTCATGAACAGCTTAAGCAGCTTGTAGGACTGATAGCAAACACAGCCTACTCCCCTTATTAAAATTCTAACAGGCATAAAAAAGAAACAATCAACTTTACATCTGTTTTTCAATCTATTAGTGTTCCCTAAATACGCACGGATTGCTTATGAAAAAATCAATTACAAACAAAATTACCCACATTATTCTAGCTCTCTCTACGTGTGTAATTATTTCCACAGCTATAGGTCAAGGAGACGATATGTTTAGCTGGTTCAGAAAGAAAAAAGAAGTATTTTTAAGCCCAGAAGTCAATGGTATTGTGACTGAAAATGGTCAACCTGTTGCTAACTTAGAGATAATTCGCTCATTAATCTACATAGATGAAAAAGTTCATCGCGACACTGCAATAACCGATGAAAACGGGTGCTTTCACTTTCCTAAGAAAACAATTTTATCTTCAATACCTAATAAATTGATTGCTGAGCATCGTGTTTCTCAAGAAATTTTTATTGAAAGAGATAATGAGCTAACTCCTTTATGGGTTGCAACTCAGTCTGGGATTGATGAAATTCCAGAGTACAGCAAGAAGTTGTCATTCTTGAACTGCCAGATGACCGCTCCTCATGTTGTATTTGAGTTCAAAAATCAAAAAAATAAGCACCGTAACTTCGTAGCTCAAAGCATCTGTAGATGGGAAGAAGATTTTCTACCCTATAAGCTTTTAAAGAATGGTAAACAATACCGAATAAATAATTATGACCTAACAGATTTAACTGAAATATAAGGAAGATTGACATGGAAAAAGTCAAAACAGTTCTACCACCTAATATAGCTGCTTTAATAGCTAGTAGAGTATACGACATAAGAAAATCTACATCTTTTAAAGAAGAGTTCGGGCAAAACTTTGACAGCAGTTTCAAAATCACCAGCAATCAAATCAAAGGCGTCAGTGGTGGCTTAATTAACCAACTTCTAAATCGCAGTACTGGGTTTGCCTTAACAGCAGAAGGTGCATCCCCCCAATTTAAAGGCCATCATATTATAGGTATCCGCGGAACTGTTTTTACCTCCTGTTCTGATTGGCTAACCAATTTAAATGTAGCCATTACCCATGGACCTAAAAACTTAGAGGTACACTCTGGTTTCGAAAAAGCATTTACCAGTATGAAGCCCATGTTTGAGGCTTATGTAAAAAGTCATAAACCTAAGTGCTTGCACCTTGTTGGGCATAGCCTTGGTGGTGCAATCGCACAACTCACGGCAATTTGGGCAAGTGAAAAAGGCATTCCTGTAAATTTATATACCTTTGGTGCGCCGCGGGTTGTATTGAACCACTCCGTACATTCTGCCGCGCATAATATTGGCCAGTATCGCGTTACACATGGCGCAGACCCCGTCCCATGCGTGCCTGCTTGGCCTTTTAGCCATACATCTAGCGAATATCAAACGGCAATGAATGAGGGGGCTTTTTTTAATATTGCAGCTCATTCTATGGAAGGTGATACTCCTGGTTACGCTAATACTGTTGCCGCCTATCAAGACTACGCCAGCATGGAAAGCTCAATTAAACCCCTTCACTACAACCATACTGTATTAAAGTATGAACAGCGCTTTAATGTTAGATTCTCGCTTAACTGGCAGCGAGTAATTACCAATGGCTTAATTACTTTTTTAAAGAAAACAGGACAATACGCCTTCATCTCTGCACAGGCAGGTTTAACTGTCGGGTTAACTTTTTATGATATTTTAGCCCGCTGCCTATATGAATCAGTGGTTAAATTTGTCGAGCTTACAGAAGAGTTAAAAGGGTTAATTGGCCATATGCTCGCGTTTGTTGGTAAAGCATCGTATGAAGTCAAAGAGCTTACCGCTCAATTTATTCGTTGGGTATTAGGTTTAATGATCAAAAAGCTATACATGGTAGCAAAGCAGGCAATTGATCGTATTTAAGTTTCTTTATTGACCTTCTGCAATCAAAAACGCGGCAAATCAAGCCGCGTTTTAAGTTTATAGTTCTTTGCTAAATCAAACTAAGTTAATCAATCGAACCTTTGATTGGTCCATGTTCGTGACTTACATGTGGGTTTTGACCACGTTGGCGCAATAAGTGATCCATTAAAGTAATCGCCATCATCGCCTCAGCAATAGGAATTGCACGAATACCTACACAGGGATCATGACGTCCTTTGGTGATCATCTCTACCGCTTCGTTGCTGGTATTAATGCTGTTACCCGGTATGGTAATGCTTGAAGTTGGCTTAAGTGCGATAGAGGCAATGATATCTTGCCCTGTCGAGATACCTGCAAGTACACCGCCCGCGTGATTTGATGTAAACCCGTCTGGAGTTAACTCATCACGGTGTTCAGAGCCCTTTTGCTCAACCACATCAAAGCCATCACCAATCTCAACGCCTTTTACCGCATTAATACTCATTAATGAGTGTGCAAGCTCTGCATCTAGGCGATCAAATACTGGCTCACCAAGACCAACAGGCACATTTTTAGCAACCACTTTAACTTTAGCGCCTACCGAATCACCTTGTTTTTTTAGGTCGCGCATATATTCATCAAGCGCATCTAATTTACTCGGATCAGGAAAGAAAAATGCATTGTTTTCCACTTCATCCCAGTTGTAATCTTCAGCTTTAATTGGTCCAAGCTGGCTCAAACAAGCACGCACTTCAATATCGTGAAATTGTTTTAGGTATTTTTTTGCAATTGCACCCGCCGCTACACGAATCGCCGTTTCACGGGCAGAAGAGCGACCACCACCTCGGTAATCACGGATACCGTACTTATGCCAATAGGTATAATCACCATGACCTGGGCGAAATACATCGGCAATTTTGCCGTAATCTTTTGAACGTTGATCGGTGTTTTCAATCAGTAAACCAATGCTAGTACCAGTGGTTTTACCTTCGAACACACCTGAAAGAATTTTTACTTCGTCACTTTCGCGGCGCTGTGTTGTATATCGACTTTGCCCCGGCTTGCGACGGTCTAAATCAATTTGTAAATCGGCCTCGCTAATCTCAAGACCTGCTGGTGTGCCATCAACAACGCCGCCTAATGCAACGCCGTGGCTCTCACCAAAGGTGGACACTTTAAATAGTTGCCCGATGCTATTACCTGCCATTAATTTTCCTCATTCCTAATGACTACTGAGACCGAGCCCTCAGGCTCGGCTTTTAAAATCTGCTGTTAATCTGCGAAATAGTTAACAAGCTGTTGTTTGCTGATCACAAACACGCCAAGTCCACCTTGTTCGAATTCAACCCACTCAAACGGAGCGCCCGGGTACAGCTCTTCCATATGTACCATAGAGTTACCAACTTCGACAAATAACAAACCGTTATCAGTTAGATGCTCAGCGGCTTCAGCTAGGATGGTGCGAGTAACATCAAGACCATCATGCCCTGATGCTAAACCAAGCTCTGGCTCGTGATGGAATTCACGAGGTAAATCAGCCATATCTTCAGCATCAACATACGGTGGATTAGCTACGATCAGGTCATATTTTTGACCCGGAACACCACTAAACACGTCTGACTGAATTGGCAGTACACGGTCATTTAGCATGTAATCGCTAATATTAATATCAGCAACTTCGAGCGCTTCATATGAAATATCAACCGCATCAACCTGTGCATCTTCAAATGCTTGCGCAAGTGCAATAGCAATACATGCAGAGCCGGTGCATAAATCAAGAATGCGCGTTACTGAGCTTGGCTCTTCTAACCAAGGTGCAAAGCGATTGTTAATTAGCTCAGCAAATGGCGAGCGTGGAATTAACACGCGCTCATCAACATAAAACGGCATACCTGCAAACCACGCGGTGTTGGTCAGGTACGGTACTGGCGTACAATCATTAATACGCTCTGCAATTAGTTCAGCTAAGCGGTTTTTCTCGGTGCTGGTTAAACGCGCATGCATAAGCTCTTTTGGCGCATCGATTGGCAAGCTTAGTGCTGGTAATAGTAAGCTAACTGCTTCATCCCACGCATTATCTGTGCCGTGCCCAAAGAAAATACCACTGCTGGCAAATTGACTGGTTGTCCAACGTAACCAATCATGCAACGTTGAAAGTTCTGCAATTGCCTCGTCTAAAATTGCGTCTTCTATCTGGAAATGGTTCATGTATGTTCCTTAACTTTCAAAGTCTGTTCTGACGCGTATTGTACCGTCTTTTCAGTTGGTTTTTACTCGATTTTTAGCGTTTTTTTGTTTAGACTGCCGCCATGAAAAAAGATCCCCACGCCAACAACCACATTAGCACTGACGATATTGACTTATTTCGTCAGAGTATCAGTGGTGCCAAAGCATTTAAACAAGACACTATTCGATTCACCAATAAGCCTAAAGTGTCACAAGCGAAGCAATTTTCCCAGCAAAAAAAGCAACATCAGGCAGAATTTTTCTTTTCTGATGAATATGTACCAGACATCGACACTCATGGCACCGTAAGTTATGTCAAACCAGGTCACGATAGCTTTTTAGCAAAGCAACTTCGCCGTGGAGATTACCCACCTGAGTTAACCCTTGATTTACATGGCTTAAATAAAGAATTAGCCAAAGATGAGTTGGCGGGTTTAATTCATGAGTGTAAAAAACAGCATTACTATTGCGCTTGTGTTGTGCATGGCATTGGTGAGCGCATACTTAAACACAAGGTACCGCAATATTTAGTTCAACACCCTGATGTGATTGCTATGCACCAAGCGCCTCTTGAATTTGGTGGTAAAGGTGCTGTACTTATTTTAATTAATCTTCCACAAAGTGATGAGTTCAGACGCTAACGTCTTCTTGTCATAAGGCCTAAAGTGCATATTTTATCGATTATCTTTCCACTGATTTTTATCGTGTTAAGTGGTTACATCAGCTCGCGAAGCACGTTTTTATCGAAAGAGCATATTGCAGGGTTAAGTAAGTTTACTTTTTACATTAGCGTGCCTGCTTTTCTATTTTTAAATATGGCCCAAGCCGATTTACAAAATAGTGTATCTATTGCAGGCTTTTTGAGTTTTTACATCCCGGTATTGGCCATTTACGCCCTCGGCTATGTGATTGACCGCTACCTCATTAGCAAGCAATCTGCGCCGTCACGTCATGCTGTATTTGCCCTTGGCAGTAGTTACTCAAATACGGTACTGGTAGGTTTGCCTATTATTATTGCAGCACTTGGGCAACAGATGGTCGGTATTGTATTTATGATCATCACTTTTCATAGCGCACTTTTGTTTACCCTCACCTTTTTGCTCAGCGCTAAATCGAAGCAAACATTCTCTTGGCGAGCATTTGCTAAAAACATGCTGCTCAATCCAGTCGTGTTAAGCATCAGTAGCGGCTTGGCTGTTAACCTACTTGGCTTTACACTTTTTGATGATTTTGCAAATGGCCTGAGTCTACTTGCGAAACCTGCCATTGCCTGTGCGTTATTTGTATTAGGGGCAAACCTTGCATTTTATAAAGTGGCCGACAACTTACAAGCATCACTCATTGCAACCATCATCAAGCTTTTAGTGTTACCGTGCGGGGTCTACTTTTTTGCAGGCAGCGTATTCAACCTAGAGCAATCATTACTGAACGTGTTAGTACTTTTAAGCGCCTCTCCTTTAGGGGTCAACGCTTATCTAATCGCCAATCAAATTAAGCAACACCAAGCGACACTGGCAAGTAGCGTCGTGCTTTCAACAGTATTGAGTGTAGTGAGCTTTAGTGCTTGGTTAAACGTGTTACTCTAGCTAGAAGTCATTACTAAAAATATTGAAAAAGCAGTATTTAATATATTCGCTATAATGAACTTGACTTATAATTGCACAACATCGTCTTTTAACTAATCACAAATTTATAAGCACCACTTTAGAAAGGCTTTCAGTGAAAACGATTTTACGGCATCAACGAAACTTATATAGCATTTTAATTTGCATCATTTTCGTCATAGGTTACGCATCTTATCTCACTATAAGTAATATAGTGGCTGAACAAAGTCGCTTACAACAACAGTCTATTGCCCCTGTTTTTTCATTGGTTGTCGAAGAACTCTACAAGCCTGTTCATACTGCCCAAGCCTTAGCGAGCACAGGAAGCTTAAGTAACTTACTTACTGATAGTGAACTAGACCAAGCCGCCATTCTAAACCACTTAGAACAGCTTCAGGAAAATTTAAATATGCTCGTTTTTGTAGCAAGTGAGCAACAACAAATGCAATTTAATTCTGATGGCACAACGATTGATTTACAAAAAGAGAATATCGAGTGGTATCCAAAAGTAAAAGCAATGCAAGGCGATACCGTTGCTATCTTAGGAAACCGCGAGAACGTACATTTATACGTAGATATCAAAGTTTATTCTGAGCAAGGCAACTTTTTAGGCTTTATAGGTGTAGGTAAAAGTCTTCAGTCATTTTGGGAAGCTTTTCAACAATATAAAGCTACACATGGCTACGACTTACTTTTTGTCAATAACGTTGACGAGGTGGTGCTTTCATCTCATCGAGACTTTCAAGCACAGTTTACTGATATTGTTAACTTAAATGAACTTAGTTGGTTCAAAAATGCGGCACAAGAGCTGGCCAACATGGAGAATTTGAGCAGTATCATTATCCAAATAGAACAGGATGATCATGTTGTTACGCAATTCAACTTGCCCCAGCTAGATTGGCGAGTTTTTTTAATATCGCCTATGGCTAAAAGACAAGCAGAAATTAACTATGCATTTTTCAGTCACAGCGCTCAATTGGCTGCAATTTTGTTTTTCTTATTATTGTTTATTTATGCTGCATTTGCTTATCAGCGTAAAAGTATTGAGGCGAGAATAAACATAGATCCACTCACAAAACTGGCGAATAGAGACAAAATAAACCACTGGTTTGAAGAACACACCGAAAAAGAGAATAGCCTCGCTTTAATCATGGTTGATATTGATCATTTTAAGAACATTAATGATCTGTATGGCCATAATACCGGAGATAAGGTTATTAAAGAGGTAGCAAAAATACTCAGAAGCAACCTAGGAGAGCAAGATGTTGCTAGCCGTTGGGGAGGTGAAGAATTTATTATTTTGATGCCTAACACAAGTCTATCGGTTGCGAGCCAGTTAGCTGAAAAGATTAGAAAAGACATTGAGTTAAATTTATTTACCGTAAATAGTCAATCATTAAAGGTGACGGCAAGTTTCGGAGTTACTCAAGCACAAAGAGCTGAAAAACTTGAGAGCATTGTAGCTGATGCTGATAGAGCGTTGTATGAAGCAAAGCAGCAAGGCCGCAATCGTGTGTGTAAAGCTTTTTAACTTAACGACTTAAAGCCCGCCTGATACATCGATAAAACTGCCTGTTGTGAATGAGGCTTGCTCACTTGCCAAAAAGTAAATCGCTGAGGCGACCTCTTCTGCTTCACCACCGCGCCCTAGCGGCAACTTAGATTTTAACCTATCAACTCGGTTTGCTTCACCGCCATCGCGGTGCATATCGGTATAAATAAGGCCTGGTCTTACCCTATTAACCCGAATACCTTTACTCGCGACTTCTTTAGCAAGGCCTATCGTGAAGGTATCAAGCGCTCCTTTTGATGCGGCATAATCTAAATATTCATTTGGTGAACCTGTGCGTGAAGCACCCGATGAAACATTCACAATACTGCCTTTGTCCATACGCTTTATTGCTTCGCGCGCACAGAAAGGCGCCAGTAACATTACAGCTTAAAATAGCGTTGATACGCTTAGCATCCATCTCTAATAACGGCATTTGTGGCATCATCATCGCTGCGTTATTAACTAACACATCTAACCGCGAAACCTGAGTATCTAATTTAGCGAACATGGCGAGCACTTGCTGCTCATCGGCTATATCAGCTTGCAACAAATAGGCATTCACGCCAAGCGCTTTTATCTCATCAGCGACCTGCGCTGCACTTGCGTGATCTGACTTATAGTTAATACACACATCATAACCATGTTTAGCAAACAGTTTTGCTGTCGCTGCCCCTATACCGCGGCCGCCTCCGGTAATAAGAACCACTGGATTCGTATTCATTCTGACTCCTTGAAAACTAACCTAAACTGCTCACACACCAACGGCATCTCAGGGTGACATTGATAGCCTGTACCTGCGAGCTCTCGCTGATAATAATCCCAATGCACATGCTGCCAGTACTCAAGGCTTTTGTCGCCCTCACCTTCTAATGCGGCGTAATCGGCGCTTATTTGATTATATGGGGTAATAGTTACAGAGACGGTTTCAATAATACCGAGGGGCTGCCCCTGCCAATTGGTAAAAATGGCTAAATCACCAACTTCAGGAAGGGCTTCATTATTGGCTTTAAACCAATAAAGTGAAGGGGTTGTGGCTTGTTTTACGCCATTTAAAACCAGTAATGCGCATTCATTAGCATCTTGCTCATTGTCACAAAAATGCCAACTTGGTAGTTCAGTCACTGTGCGGCCTGATTGCTCATTAAAGCGAGCAATCAGCTGCGCGATACGCTGCTCGTTACTTAACTGCTGCAACGACAGAAATCTCTACAAGTAGTGCGTCACGCGCCATTTTTGCCTCAACACAAGCGCGAGCAGGCGCATGACCCTGTGGTACCCATGCATCCCAAACAGCGTTCATCTGTGCAAAGTATTCCATGCTTTTCAAGTAGATTGTGGCGCTTAGCATGTGCTCTTTGCTACTACCTGCTTCAATAAGTAGCGCTTCGACCTTATCCAGCATGGTTTGAGTTTGTTCGGTGATATCTTTTTCGGCATCAGCACAAACTTGGCCGCATAAGTAAACTGTGCCGTTATGCTTAACGATACGGCTCATACGCGCACCGGTTTGTAAACGTTCGATAGTCATAGTAATAGCTTAAAAAATTAACAGTAGCGCTAATTTAGCAAATCCACTGTTAGATTTCGACGTTATTTGGCGAGTGAATACTAAGGTAGTGACTGCGCTGTTTGTGTTCATCATATTCGATAACAGCAATCGCCCCGGTATTGAAAATAGGCATATGGCCTGGACTTAACTGATCAACTAAATAGCTAACAATAGGCATATGAGCAACGACCAACCAGGTATTGCAGTCTGGATGCATAGCAATCAAGGTTTCGAGGTAATCAGCGGCAACTTGCGGCACACCATCAGGGGTAATGTCGTTACAGGTTTCATTAAATTGTAACGAAATATGTTGCGTAGCATCGGCAGCTGTTTGTTGTGCGCGAATGTAAGGACTTACCAACAGAGCATCTGGTTTATGATGTGTTGCTAACCATTGCCCCATTCGACTAGCTTCTTGGTGACCGGTCTCGGTCAGTTGTCTTGCTGCATCATCTGCTTGCATTGGCGTAGCTTCGCCATGGCGCATGATTAAGATTGTTTTCATAAAAAATCAACCGATTAAAGAATATAAAACAGTAGCCAGTTTGCTTGATTGTTCGCTATATTAGAATATCATCACTAGATACATTAAACATCCGCTTATGATATTCAGGTAGATTTTCGTAGCTCTGTCTTTTTAGCTTTCCTGAAAATATCATCTGTTGTTAGGACATTAACGCACTCTTTCAGGAGCATCTTTTGAATATCAGCCGCAATGATAACAGAACATATCAACCCCTAACACTGGACAATGGTCTAAAAGTACTTTTAGTGCAAGACTTAGAGTCAACAAAATCAGCGGCTTCTATGGCAATTAACGCAGGCCATTTCGACGATCCTCTTGACAGACAAGGCCTTGCGCACTTTTTAGAGCACATGCTTTTTTTAGGCACTGATTTGTACCCAGAATCGGGCGGTTTTTCTAATTTTGTATCACAATCTGGTGGCAACACCAACGCCTGGACTGGCACTGAGCACACTTGCTACTTCTTTGATATAAACAGCCAGCAGTTTGCTGAAGCACTAGCACAGTTCAGTCGTTTTTTTATCGCACCACTACTAAATCCTAAAGAGACTACAAAAGAACGCAATGCCATAGACGCAGAATTCAAACTAAAAATAAAAGATGATGGCCGACGAATTTATCAGGCTCACAAAGAAACGGTGAACCCAGCACACCCTTTTGCAAAGTTTTCGGTTGGTAACCAGCAAACCCTCGCGGATCGTGAGGGCTGCATCAGTGATGAGCTACGTGCTTTCTTCGATAGTCATTATCAGGCTCAGTGGATGACACTGGTGGTCTGCAGCAATGAAGATATTGCGACCATGACCACCTGGGTAAAACAGTTATTTAGCGAAATAAAAGGTCAGCCAAAAAGTAAAGAGATTATAGAGCAGCCACTTTACCGTAAACAAGACTTAGGTAAGGTGTTACACATTGAGCCACATAAACATATGCAAAAGCTCATTATTAGCTTTGCGATGCCAAATATAGATGACTTTTATCGTCACAAAACCGTTAGTTTTATCGCTCACTTACTTGGATACGAAGGCAAAGGATCGCTGTACTCTATTCTAAAAGAGCAAGGCTGGATCAATGCCCTCTCAGCAGGTGGTGGCATTAATGGCAGTAACTTCAAAGATTTTAATATCAGTATGGCGTTGACTGATGAAGGTATTGAATACTATGAAGATATCGTCGAAATGGTGTTTGAGTATATCTGCTTAATTAACCAAAACTGCGATAAATTGCCGCGTCTTTATCAAGACAAAAAGAACCTCTTGCAAATTGCCTTTGATAACCAAGAAAAAGCACGTTTAATTGATTGGGTGAGTAACTTAAGCATTAATATGCAGCATTACGATGAAGCCAATTATGTGCAAGGCGATTATTTAATGGAAGGCTTTAACCGCTGCGCTCATGAAATTGCCATGCAATGGCTAACACCTGATAACATGCGCTTGGTACTCATTCATCCAGGTGTTGAGCCTGAGCACACTACAGCTTGGTACAACACCCCTTATAAAGTAGAGGACATTTCAACAAGTTGGTTAGAAGCGCTAAGCGAAATAAACACGCCATTACCACAGATGTGCTTACCAAGTGCTAACCCATACCTCACCAAAGAGGTTGAGTTATTGCCTTTAGAAAAGCCAACTAAATCACCAGAGCTTTTAGTCAAAAGAGAGGGCTTTGATTTTTGGTTTAAACAAGATGCGACTTTCAGAGTGGCAAAAGGGCATTTTTACTTAGCGATGGACTCAACCTTTGCGATTAAAGATGTTAAGCACATGGCCCTTACCCGCTTATTTGCAGACTTGTTTATGGACAGTGTAGCTGAGCAGTTTTATCCGGCTGAGCTTGCTGGCCTTAGTTATCACTTAACCTCTCACCAAGGCGGGTTAACTCTACACACTGCCGGTCTTTCATCGAGTCAGTTGGAGCTAGTTAATGAGTTATTGGAAGCGCTATTTAATGTTGAAATCTGCGCAAAACGCTTTGCTGAGTACAAAAAGCAGCTAGTTAGACACTGGCGAAACAGCAATCAGAACAAACCTGTTAGTGAGCTATTTAGTATTTTGGGTGCGCAAATTATGCCTTGGAACCCAGAGCCGAATGCCTTAGCACAAGCTTTAAAAGATACGAGCTTCCATCAGTTTAATTGCTTTAGAAATGAGTTTTTTAAAGCCTTGCACGTTGAGTCTTTTTTACATGGTAACTGGCAACGCTCTGATGCGCTTAAGTTCCAAAAACAAGTGACTGAGCACTTAGCTGGCAGCACCACAATTATTGATTTAACGCGACCACTAAACGATATAACCGAAGTAGGTCAACAGCGCTTCATGTTAAATTGCAGCGATCATGCAATGGTACTGTACTATCAAGCACAAACGGATGACACCAGAGAAAAAGTGCAAATGATGGTACTTAACCATTTAATAAATCAAGATTACTTTAATGAGCTAAGAACAAAGCAACAACTCGGCTATTTAGTTGGCGCAGGCTATGCTCCGTTTAATACCCGGGCGGGTATCGCATTTTATGTACAGTCACCTAAGCACAGTGCTGATGAGATACTTCAGCGTCACCAGCAATTTATTAATAATTATGTATCACAAGTAAACAGCATTTCTGAGCAGCAATGGTTAGATACCAAAGCGGGTCTTGTCACACATATTGCTGAAAAAGATAAAAATTTACGCTTACGCTCGCAACGTTTATGGTTGGCAATCGGTAATCGCGATACTGAATTTAATATGCAACGGCAGCTTTTAGAGGCACTTGATAAGTTAAGCCTTGCTCAAATGCAGCAGTATATTACCGAAACCTTTAGTGAAAACAGGCCAAGAATAGAACTTTTAAGTGAGCCAAAGGCCAAAAAACAGCCAAAAAAAACCCTTTCTTCGCATTCTCTTTGACTCGAACGCGAGCTTAGATTAGATTAATTGTTGCGAATTAAAGTAATGCATTAATGACAAAAATAATAAAAATGATTTCTGCTTTTTTAACAATAAGTATGGCTGGGGTTTTTTCTGCATCCGCCAGCCCCATAGAGCTTGAACAGAGCACATTGTTGCTTATTCCAAGTGCTATCATGATGCTGTTATTGCCATACTTATTATTCATAATTTTTAAACTAAAACGCTCTCGACAGCAACTTCGTATCTCAGAACATCGTTTAAAAAGTACCGTAGAAGGTAGTGGTGACACCCTCTGGGACTGGAATATTAAAACCGGCGAGGTGCTACGAATTAATGATAAATACACTTCAGATACAAATAGTAGCAGCGGCTTTCCCCCTAATCGCGAATTAATTCACCCACACGACTTACAACACGTCGAAACAGCCCTTAAAAAACACTTCGCCGAGCATACCGCTTTTTTTGAAGCGAGTTACCGCATTAAAGACAGCTTTGGTCGTTGGCACTGGGTACTAGATCGCGGCAAGATCATCGAAAAAGACGCAAACCTCAACCCTTTGCGTATGACTGGCACTGTAAGAGATATTTCTCAGCTGAAATCAACAGAAGCACGTTTAAACCTATTCGCTAAATGCGTTGAGTCGCTAACTGACGCCATCGCTATTTACGATAAAAACTTCAAATTGGTTGACTTAAACCCAAGTTTTTTAACACTATTTGGTGGTACACGAGAGCAATACTTAAAGAAAGATTTTACCTTAAATGGCTATGACCAAAGCTATGTAGATGAAATTAAAGCCACCGTAAAAGCGACAGAACACTGGCAGCAAGAGGTAAAACTTCGCAATGCGAAAAGACAGCTGTTACCAATTGAAATTTCAATTGATGAAATCAAAAATGAGCACAATCAAATATGTAACTACGTAGTTGTTTTTTCAGATGAAACTGAGCGTAAAAAAGCGGAATCACAATTACATAACTTATCAAACCGTGACCGTACAACGGGCTTACCTAACCGAAACTTGTTTTTCACCAATCTGAAAAAGCTCGCTAAGCAAGATAATCATCACGCTTTGTTAGTGTTTGACCTAGATAACTTTAAGAAGATTAACGACTCTCTGGGTCACCAACTTGGTGATAGCTTATTGTCTAAGCTTGCGATGCGCTTGAATAAGTTAACCCGCGAAAAAGATGTGTTTTACCGTCTTGGCGGGGATGAGTTTGCGCTCGTAATGTCGGGCACCAACGATATTCATACTATCACTCGCATGGCTAAACTCTTTTTAGCCGCAATTGCTACACCTTTTAATATGGCAGGCCATGAACTGGTGATCACCTCAAGTGTCGGTATTGTGCTGTTTCCTGAAGATGGTAATACCCCCGAGTTATTACTTAAAAATGCGGATACAGCCATGTATCACGCTAAGAAAAAAGGTAATAGCTATCTGTTTTTCAACGACACAATGAACCGTGAAGCGGTTAAACGCTTACAAATCGAAAATTTAATGCGTTACGGTCTAAAAGAAGACCACTTTGAAGTGTACTACCAGCCAAAAATGAATATTCGTACAGGTAAACTAGATGGTATGGAAGCCTTGGTACGCTTCATTACCCCGAAAAAAGGTGTAATTAGTCCAGGTGTGTTTATTCCTATTGCTGAAGAAACTGGGCAAATTATCGAAATTGGTGAAGTTGTTTTAAACAAAGCATGCCGCGATGTAAAGGCGTGGATTGACCAAGGGTTATTCAACGGTCGTGTTGCAGTGAACTTATCCGCTAAACAGTTCAGCTTGCCCGATTTAACCACCCGTATTGATGTGATTTTGCAAAAGAATGAACTGCCCTCTTACTTCCTTGAACTTGAGATCACCGAAGGTACGGTTATGGACGACCCAAACGAAGCTATTTCTGTCATGCGCTCACTCAGTGCCCGAGGTATTCACCTTGCAATGGATGACTTTGGTACAGGCTACTCATCGTTAGCTTATCTAAAACAGTTCCCGCTTAATACTTTGAAAGTTGATAAAGCCTTTATTGACGACATGCAAACAGAACGTGGCCGGAATATGGTCGACTCGATTGTAACCATTGCTCATAACCTTGATTTACATGTGGTTGCAGAAGGCGTTGAACAAGCCGAACAAGTCATGATGTTAGAGCAGTTAAAATGTCAGACGGTACAAGGTTACTATTACTCAAAGCCACTATCACAGCCAGAATTTACCGCCTTCTTACAAAAGCAACTCGATAAATCTGCGCCTAGCCTACTAAAAACAGCAAAAGCTTAAGGTCGCCAGCCACACGATTGATGGCCAACGTGACGCACAAATGCGCGGCGGTAGTGCATGTTAAATAAACACCAAGCAACAGGCCCAAGCACACCGCCTAACAGCATCCAGCGCTTTACCGGCATTCCTTTAGACAGAGACTCTAAATACATCACCAAAATAAATACACAACTCAAAAAGATAAATAACACACAGCACCTCATAAAAATCAGCGGCAGTGTACATAATTTCAGCAAGCTTTAAAACTTCACTCATGCTATAACCTCTATAAGGCTTATTTATACTGGCCTTTATGTTACAAAGCTTTACTTTCTAGGCTGTTGAAATGATGTACAAAAAGCAACCTCACTGTTATTATCGATGCGTGCTATCAGCACAAAGGAATATAAAAAATAATTATGAGGAATCGTTATGTCTGAAGAATCAGCTAACATCTATGAAGCACCAGAAGCTGAGCTTACTCAGCAAAACAACGGTGGTAATAAACCTATTTTAAACTTTGACCGCTTCTCTGCTTGGGGCGTGTTCTTTTTATGCCTTTTCACATTTGGTATCTATAGTGTTTATTGGTTAGTGAGCCGAACTAATAAAGCCAATGCATTAGCAGAAAACCAGATAAGCCAAGGCTTAGTTTATGGCTATGTTGCTTTGTACATTGTGAATATTGTGTTGTCTTTTGCAGGAGTTTCACCTGAAATTGGTGGTATTGTGTCACTGATTTCGTTTGTTGTTGCCATTGTATTAATTTTCTCTCTTCGTACATCGATTAAAGAGTTAATTAATGAAGGTAGCAATGAACCAGTTCATTTAGGTGGTATTTTAACGTTTTTCTTTAACGTTATTTATTTCCAATACAAAATTAACGAAGCTATTGATAATCAAAAATAATCGTTTCGTTATTTAATAAAAAAGGCATTGAA